>JALOOI010000314.1 GCA_025454495.1 Anaerolineae bacterium | reverse complement strand
TCTTCATCCAGCACCCAGTAGGAACGGCTGGCGATGGGCAGGGTGAACAGGCCGAGCATATTTTTGCCCCAGGCGCTCCAGGCATCCAGCACGGCATGGTTTTCGTCCGAAAGCAGGTCATAGGGCAATTTTTGCCCGCGCTTGAACTTTTGCAGGGCGGGCAGTTTATCCGCACTGATGCCGAAGACGATGGCCCCGGCGTTTTCGAACTGGGGCAGGGCATCGCGGAAGCCGCAGGCCTGGGCGGTGCAGCCGGCGGTATTGGCCGCCGGGAAGGCGAAGATAATCACTTTTTTACCACGTTGATCGCTGAGGCGGACGGGCGTGCCATCCTGGTTGGGCAGCACGAAATCCGGGGCGATCTGACCGACAGACAGCATGTGACATCCTTGCACATATCAATAGTGCCATCAGTGTAGCACAGCCGGCGCGGGCAGGGGCTAAGAAAGCGGTAAATATCGGCCGGGCCCGGCCCCGCCTGATCCTGCCCTGTGCGGGGCGAAGCGGGCGCGGTATCATGCGGCCCTATGAGACGCTGGATGCTGTTGTTATGGCTGCTGTTCAGCCTGGTGCCGGTGGCGGGCCAGGCCCTGCCCTCGTGCGATACCCGCCCCGGCTGGCGCGACCCGCCGCGGGTGAACCCGCTGTTTTACTGCTACGAAGAAATTATCCGTGTGCGTGATGCCGGCGAAATGCCCTTCACTGCGCTGGCCTTTGCCCCGGATGGCCGGCTGTTCGCGGCGCGGCCGCTGGCGGGCCAGGTGTGGCGGCTGACGGACAGCGACGGCGATGGTCTGCCGGATGCGCCGCGGCTGGTGGCAGAGGGGCTGACGCAGCCGAATGCGCTGGTCTATTTTGAGCAGGCGCTGTATATTGCCGGCGGGCCGCAGGTGTACCGCCTGGCGGATGATGGCACGCTGACGGTGCTGGTGGATGATCTGCCGGCCGGGGCGGGGCTGTGGACGGGCGGCCTGGCCATCGGGGCCGACCGACGGCTGTACGTGGGCACAGGCGCGGCCTGCAATGCCTGCGCCGGGGCTGATCCCGGCCGGGGAGCCATCTTCAGCCTGGCGCTGACGGGCGGTGAGCGCCGCCTGGTGGCCCGGGGGCTGCGCTATCCGGGGGCGCTGCTGGCGCATTCCGGGGTGCTGTGGGCGACGGACACGGCCCCCACCCTGCCCGCGCTGCGGCCCGGGCTGGATGAGCTGAATCGCATTGAGCCGGGCGGGGATTATGGCTTTCCCCGCTGCGCGGCCGATGGTCTGCCGGTGGGGCCGGACAGCGCCGGAGATTGTGCGGCGACGGTGCCGCCGGTGCTGCGCCTGCCGACGGAGAGCCTGCCGGTGGGGCTGGCGCTGTATGAGGGCGCGGCCTTCCCGCATTTGCGCGGGCGGCTGCTGCTGGCGCTGGCCGGCGCGGACAATCGGTATGAGCCAGTGGGATTTAGCCTGCTGGCGCTGGATGTCGCCAGCCTGGGCACCGATCTGGTGCGCAGCGAGACGCTGCTGCCCTATGACCGGGCCATCACCGGCGGCAGCGGGGCCGTGTACAGCCCGCCAACCGGCCTCAGCGATGTGGATGCCATGTTCATCAACCGGCGCGGCGCGGGGGTGTATCCGCACCGGCTGTATGGCCTGGCCGTGGACGGCCGCGGCTGGATTTACCTGAGCGTGGGCGGCGGCGCGATTGCCGTGCTGCGCCCCTTGTAAGCGCTACGGCATCTCGATGGGGTCGGGCACCGGCTCGCCGGCATAAGCCAGGATGATTTTTTCCCGCGGGATGCCCTGTTGCAGCAGGCGCTGCCACAGCGGCCGGTCGGTATTGTCTTCCTCAATCACCACACGATCACCCACGATACGCACCAGCACCACCACCGCCGCCGTATCGGTATAGCGGGGGTACACCACGGACGTAACAATATACACTTGGCGTTCTTCATCAAACGCGACAAAGAGACGGGCGTTTAAGCCGCGCCCGCTGCCGGCATACCAGGCGACCGCCTCCCGTACCTGTTCCTTCAGGGCTGCCACAGGGCCACCTCCTCTTTTTCAAGGTTGACAATCACCAGCTTTAACCGGATTTCTTCCAGTGTTGCCCGGATAACTTCATTTTGCAACAAAATATCATAAACGGAGTGTGGAATGGCCAGATACAATGGCATAGATGGTTGCAGCGATTTGAGAGCATTTCTATAAACCTGATACTGACCAATCGCCTGGTAGAAGTCGTCCAGCAGTGAGCGATTTTCGGGAAAACATTTTACTTCCACCACAATCATTTGCAGCGCTGTCTGGTCTACCCCCGATAAAATAGAGTAACAGTTTCCCAAGCGAGTACAATAATCGAGATGAGGGAGACTAAAAAATGGCTAGAGGATCACAGTTCACAGAAGAATTCAAACGGGAAGCGGTGCGCAAGGTGGAAGTCAACCAGAACGTGTCGCGCACTGCCCGCGAGCTGGGGATTTCCAATAAAACCTTGCACCAATGGATAAAGCAGTTCAGGCAACCGGAAGTGTTGGACGTGAACACGGCGACGATGAGCGAACTGAGCAGGCGCGTGCGAGAATTGGAGCGCACGGTCGCCCAGAAAGAGGCGACTATTCAGGTGCTAAAAAAAGCTATCTCGATCGTCAGCCAGGAAAAGCCGAGCGATATGCCGTGATGGAACAGGCACGCGAAAAAGTTGCGGTTGGGGAGTTGTGTCGGGTGTTGGACGTTTCAGAGAGCGGATACTACGCCTGGCGTGAAGCCAAGACGAGCGCTCATGACCAGCGCGACAGGTACTTGAGTGAACAGATTCAAACCGTCTTTGAGGACAGTCGGCATACTTACGGCAGCAAGCGGGTGGAAGCAGCGTTGCGAGTACAAGGCATCTGCACGTCGCGCAAGCGCGTCGCCCGCCTCATGCGTCACCTGCATTTGCGCTCGGTGCGGACGAAATCGCATCGTCCTTGTCTAACCCGTTCGGTACAAAATCGCTATGTCGTAGAAAACCTACTGGCACAAGACTTCACCGCGCAACGTGAGCATGAGAAATGGGTCACCGACACCACCTACATTCCAACTCACGAAGGCTGGCTGTATCTAGTGACGATGCTAGACATTTTCACTCGGCAGATTGTCGGGTGGTCGATGGGGCAACATCATGACGCACAACTTGCCCTAGGAGCCTTGACGATGGCATTACAGCATCACTGTCCGCCTGCAGGCCTGATCCTGCACTCCGACCGGGGCAGCGAGTTCGCCAACCAGCGCTACGCCGAGGCATGTGGAGGGCAAGTCATCCGCAGCATGAGCGGGTCGGGTAACTGTTATGACAATGCGATGGCGGAGAGTTTCTTTGCCACGCTTAAGCTCGAAGCGGTTCAGGGACGGGTCTTTGCGACACGGTCGGAAGCGCGCAAGGTGATCTTTGATTACATTGAGGTGTTCTACAACCGGCAGCGGCTACACTCGGGCATCGCCTATGCGGCACCGGTCACGATGGCAGCTTGAGCCACTGTTACTCCATTAAACTGGGGGTAGACCAGTCTGGCGATGTTTAAGACGCAGGTCAGCATAGATATGCCTGCGTCCGATAACATTACGAATTGTCAGCGGCTGGTCAATCACCAGCCAGCCCGCTTTCTCCAGCGCCCGCACAACGGCCGGCTGACAGTGATCCAGAGCAGGCATATCCAGGCGACCGCTTTCTCATCCTCTATCTGTGTGTGTATCTTACCCCATCTCGATGGGGTCGGGCACCGGCTCGCCGGCACAGGCCCGTCTATCGTATCAAAATTCACTCCCGATGGCTTTTTCTCACCCCCGTATTCTCCCCGGCAGGAGGGGCACGCTGCGCCGTGCCGCGCCGGCCCGCAGCCCCGCC
>JALOOI010000101.1 GCA_025454495.1 Anaerolineae bacterium | reverse complement strand
CAGCCGGGCACGATAGGACGGCAGCAGCAGCAGCGCAATCATGTAGCGCTTCAGCCACTGGTCGGTGATGATGAAATTGAGTCCGATGGCCGGGCTGGCCAAATATTGCTGCAAGCTCGCCAGGGTGCGCGGCAGATCATCGTAGCAATCGGCGGTATCACGCCCGTTGAAGATGACATGCACCGGCTGCGCGGCGGTGTGGGCCAGCGCTTCGATCTGGTACAGCACCTGCCGCAGACTTTCGCCGGTGAACTGCCCGCCCAGCGCGCGAACGTAAAGGATGCGCTGCGGCAGCAGCCACGCTATTTTGATGGGCATAACCATAGGCCTTGCGCTGCGGCAGCAGCCACGCTATTTTGATGGGCATAACCATAGGCCTTTCGCCTGTAAACGGACACCCACAAAAAAATAAAGTTGGGTTTATTGGGGCTGTGGAGCAATGCCGGTACAGGGCAGCGTGCAGGTAGAAAGGGGCACAGCGCAGCTAAAGAACAGCTTAGCACACTATCGACCAAATAATCTTACAGCGCCATGCAGGTTGCACAAAGAAATATCCGCCGGTCAGCTTCAACTTAATCGTTTAAGTACGCCCGGCCGGGGCGCTCATTTCTTGCGAATTCGCCCATAGTGCTACAGGGAGTTTTGGATCATGAATACTCTGGCAACGCTGTATCGGTTGCGCGGGCAGCTTGGCTTTGCCGCCGGCGATACCGCCGAAGACGGGCGGCTGCTGGCCACGCTGGTCGCCGCCACCACCCTCATTGAGCGCGGGGCCGGTCGGCGTTTTACGCCCCGGCTGGCCACGCTGCTGCATACCGTCCGGCCGGACACGCCGCAGGAACTGCTGCTGACGGATGATTTGCTGGCGCTGACGACGCTGCTGAATGGCGATGGCCGCACTATTGCGCCGGCGGACGTGCTCATCCTGCCCGGCAGCCGGCTGCGGCTGAAGGGTGGCGCGGCCTTCACCTGGCAGGATACGCCACACCAGGCCATCAGCGTCGGCGGGCTGTGGGGCTGGCATGATGACTGGGCGCAGGCCTGGCGCGGCAGCAGCGACAGCGTGCAAAACAACCCGCTGAGCGCCGGCGCGACCGTGCTGAATGTGCTGGATGCCGATGGCCCGGACAGCTTCGCCGAAGCGCCGCGTTTTCAGGTGGGGCAGTTGCTGCGCCTGGAGGCGGAATATGTGCGGGTGCTGGCGGTGAACCCGGCCGCCAACACGCTGAGCATCCTGCGCGGGGTGAACGGCACCACCGCCGCCGCCCACGCGGTGCATACGCCGCTGGACATTTACCAGCCCCCGCACGATGCCGAACTGCTGTGCCTGCGCCTGGCGATGTGGCTGTTCCGCGAGCCGAACACGGTGAACGGCGACAGCCTGCCGCCGCTGCTGCGCCCGGCGCTGGAAACCCTGCGCCGCGTCCGGGTGTAGCCCGGCCGGCCCCCTGCCTTCCCCCCATACAGGTCTACAAGGAGCCAACCCATGAGTTTTCGCAGTGCGTTAAATGCGCTGGCCGCCCTCAACGTGAACGGCATCGCCCGCAACCTGGCCATCGAAGCCACGCCGGAAGCGCCGCAGCGCGGCCAGCTCCCGGCCCTGCTCATCCTGCCCATCGATTTTCATGAAGAACGCCGGGCCCAGGAGCAAAGCCACGGGTTCGAGGCGCTGGCCTTCAGCAGCGCCGGCCAGACGGTGAGCTACTGCGTCACCCATCTGCTGCTCATCGCGCCGGCGGCCCAGGGCCGCGGCATTCGGGATCACCTGCCGCTGCTGGTGGACAGCATCGATGCCTATTTTAGCGCCCTGGGAGCCAATGTGACCCTGGGCGGGGCGCTGCTGGAGCCGGCCCGCGTGCGCGTGGAGCCGGGCAGCTTCACCCTGGGCGGCGTGGCCTATTATGGCTGCGCCTTCCGCCATACCTGGCTCATCCAGATGTAAGGCGGCCGACCCATGCTGAGCTACATCATCGCCATCGACAAAAACGAAGACGGCAATTTTCAGGACAGCAGCGACATCATCACGCCGGATGTCGTCGCCATGCGCTGGCAACTGGGCATGGCGCAGCCCTATGAGGTGAGCGCCGCCCCCTCGCTGGCAGAAATCGTGGTGCAGAACCCGGCCGGGGCCTATTCGCCGGAGCGCAGCGGGCTGCGGCCGGGCTGCCGGGTACGCATCCAGAGTTTTGATGGCACGCAGACGCGGGTGCATTTCACCGGCACGCTGTGGGAGATCGCCCCGGTGCCCGGCGACCAGGGCGGGCGGCAGGCCGTGCTGCGCCTGCGCGGGGTGGATGACGAACTGGCGCAGCAGGTGGTTTCGCCCGCGGCCCTGGTGGACGTGCGGGCCGATGAAGTGATCGCCCATCTCATCCAGCGCTGCAAACTGCGCTACCCGGTGCTGGCCACCGGGCTAATTCCGGGCGAGGCCGGGCGCAGCCTGCCCGGCCGGCTGCTGTTCGGCGCACCGCTGGCCCTGAACCTGGCGGCCGGCAAAACCACCTTCGCCTTCACCGATGATCTGTGGTCCAACGGGGTGAACGTGTGGCAGGCGCTGCACCAGATGGCGCAGCATGAAGATGGCGCGGTCTTCATCAATCGCGCCGGCGAAGTCTGCTTCGTTAACCGGCATCATCGCCTGCTGCGGCTAACCCCGGCCGCCAGCTTTCGCCAGGACATGGCCGCCATGACCTATCGCTATGGCACCGACATCGTGAATCAGGTGGATATCCGCATGACTCCGCGGCGCATCGGCGCGGCCGGCAGCCTGCTGTGGTCGCTGACGGAAACGCAGAAGCTGAGCGCGGGCAGCGTGCGCCGGCTGGTGGCCCGTTACCGCGATCCGGCCGGCGAGCCGGTGGGGGCGCTGACGGTGGAACGCATCGTCCCGGTGGCCCGCAGCCGCCCGGATGGCAGCGGGGCGGCGCTGGACAAATTTTTGACGCTGCGCGTCATCAGCCAGGGGGCCAGCAGCGCCACCCTGGAAATCCAGAATAACGCCATCGTCCCCGCCTACCTGACGCAGCTCCAGGTGTATGGCACGCCCATCCTGCGCGGCGATACGCTGTACATCACCGAAAGCGACCCGCGCAGCCAGACGTACTATGGCTGCCGCCGCCTGTTTCTGGATTTACCCGCGCTGACGGCGGTGGAAGATGCCGCCGGGCTGGCCCGGTCGATCCTCATCCGGCGGCGCAGCCCGCGCGGCGTGGTGCCGTCGCTGACGGTGAACCCGGCGCAGCAGCCCGCGGCCCTGGGGCTAACGCTGTTCGACCGCATCCGCCTGGAGGAAGGCCAGACCGGGCACGCCCACGATCATTTCATCATCGGTGAAACGCATGAGGTGGATCACGGGGGGCTGCGGCACCGCCTCACCTGGGCGCTGCAACCCGCCGATGATGACCTGTTTATGACCCTGGGGCGCGACCGGCTGAGCGAACAGTGCTGCCTGGCCTACTAACCGCCCGGCCGGGCCGGCGGGGCCCACCGGCCCCCCCGGCCCGGCTGTGTCACCCCAGGTCATGACCTTTATCAGGTGATTATCAGGTACAACGTCAATAGTTTATGCCTGGCATGAAGACGACAATAGGGGGGATAGCATGACCCGTTACGGGGGGTCACTGACCACTCAGGAGGAGTTTCGTACTATGACCACACCAGCCACCGCCCCGGCCAAAGGCCGGGCGAGTACCGCCAAAACCACCAAAAAATGGGTTTTTCTGTTCAGCGATGTGAATGAAGTGCAGCAGCTCGTCGGCGGCTCGTGGGATAAAGTGCGGGCCCTGCTCGGCGGCAAAGGCTCCGGCCTGGGCGATATGACCCGCGCCGATGTGCCCGTCCCGCCCGGCCTCACCATCACCACCGAAGCCTGCAACGCCTATTATGCCAGCGGCAGCAAATTCCCGGAGGGCATGTGGGAGCAGGTGCTGGACGCGCTGAAACAGGTGGAAGAGAAAGCCGGCAAAAAATTTAACGATCCCGTCAATCCGCTGCTGGTTTCGGTGCGTTCCGGGGCCAAATTCTCCATGCCGGGGATGATGGACACCGTGCTGAACCTGGGCATGACCGATGCCATCGCCGCCCGCATGGTGGAACTGACCGGCGACCCGCGTTTCGTGTTCGATGCCTACCGCCGCCTGGTGCAGATGTTCGGCTCCGTGGTGATGGACATCGCCGATGAGCCGTTTGAAGAATTCATCAGCGAAATTAAGGCCAAACGCGGCGTGAAGCAGGATGTGGAACTGACCGCCGACGACTGGCAGGCCGTGACGGCCGAATTTAAGAAGTTGTACCGCGCCCAGGTGGGCAGCGACTTCCCGCAGGACCCCTACAAGCAGCTTGAACTGGCCATCGAAGCCGTCTTTAAGTCCTGGAATGGCAAACGCGCCTTCGATTATCGTAATGCCGCCGGCATCCCCCATGACCTGGGGACGGCCGTCAACGTGCAAACGATGGTGTTTGGCAACATGGGCGAAAATTCCGGCACCGGGGTCGCCTTCACCCGCAACCCGTCCAACGGCGAAAAACGCCTCTTTGGCGATTATCTGATGAATGCCCAGGGCGAAGATGTGGTGGCCGGCATTCGGACTCCGCTGCCCATTGCGAAACTGGCAGAGGAAAACAAAGAGGTCTACACGCAGTTTGTGGACATTTCCAGCAAGCTGGAACGCCACTACCGCGAGATGCAGGACGTGGAATTTACCATTGAGCGCGGCAAACTGTGGATGCTGCAAACCCGCGACGGCAAGCGCACGGCGCGGTCGGCGGTGCGGATTGCGGTGGAAATGGCGGAAGAAAAGCTCATCAGCCGCGAAGAAGCCGTGCTGCGCGTGACCCCCAACCATGTGATTCAACTGCTGCACCCGCAGTTTGAGGACGATGCCCGCAAAGAAGCCAGCCAGGCCGGCCGCATGATCGCCACCGGCGTTAACGCTTCGCCCGGCGCGGCCGTGGGCATGGCTGCCTTCGATGCCGACCTGGCCGAAAAATGGGGCAAAGCCAAACGCCCGGTCATCATGATCCGCCCGGAGACGAAGCCGGATGATGTGCACGGGATGCTGGCCAGCAAGGGCATTCTCACCAGCCGCGGCGGCGCAACCAGCCATGCGGCCGTGGTGGCCCGGCAGTTCGGCGTGCCCTGTGTGTGTGGTGCCGAATCGCTGGAGATTAACCTGCGCGAGCGCACGCTGAAAGTGGGCGACACCCTCATCCACGAAGGCGATATGGTGTCCATCGACGGCTCCACCGGCGAAGTGTTCGTGGGCGAAATTAAGCGCGTCGAACCGGACTTCATGCGCGAAACCTACCTGCGGAAACTGCTCGGCTGGTCGGATGATTTCCGCCGCCTGGGGATTTATGCCAATGCCGATTACCCGGTGGATGCCCGCCGCGCCCGCGATTATGGCGCGATTGGCGTGGGGCTGTGCCGCACCGAGCACATGTTCTTCCAGGATGAACGGCTGCCCATCGTGCAGGCCATGATCCTCTCCGAACCCAACAGCGCCGAAGAAGAAGCGCACCTGAAGAAGCTGGAAGTGTTCCAGTACGATGATTTCTACGGCATCTTTAAAGCCATGGATGGCTACCCGGTCATCATCCGGCTGCTGGATCCGCCGCTGCACGAATTCATGCCGGATCACGAAGGGCTGGCCATGAAAGCGGCCGGGCTGCGGATCATCGGGGATCGCCCGAATGAGCTGGAGCGCATCGAAGGGCTGATGAAAGCCGTGGAAGGGCTGCGCGAATTTAACCCCATGCTGGGGCTGCGCGGCGTGCGCCTGGGCATTGTGCGCCCGGCCATCAACAAGATGCAGGTGCGGGCCATCTTCCGCGCCACCTGCCAGCTTGCCAAAGAAGGCGTGGTCGTCCACCCGGAAATTATGATCGCCGTCACCAGCCACGAAAATGAAGTGCGCGTGATGCGCGAAATGATCGAAGCCACGGCCGCCGAAATCTTCGCCCTGGCCGGCATCAGCGTCGCTTACAAAGTGGGCACGATGATCGAACTGCCCCGCGCGGCCATCATCGCCAACAAGATGGCGCAGTATTCGGAATTCTTCTCCTTCGGCACCAATGACCTCACGCAGACCACCTACGGCATCAGCCGTGACGATGCCGAAGGCAAGTTCCTGCTGGATTATGTGGAAAAAGGGCTGCTGCCCTCCAACCCCTTCCAGGTGCTGGACAGCGAAGGCGTGGGGTTCTTGATCGAAACGGCGGTGGAACGCGGGCGCAAAGTGCGCGACACGCTGGAAGTGGGCATCTGCGGCGAACACGGCGGCGACCCCGCCAGCATCGCTTTCTGCCACAAAGCCGGGCTGGATTATGTAAGCTGCTCGCCCTTCCGCGTGCCGGTGGCCCGGCTGGCGGCGGCCCAGGCGGCCCTCAAAGACCGGGGCAACCGCCAGAAGGAAGACCTGTAACCCTGGCCCATGATGGGGGCGCGGCCGTAACGGGCCGCGTTAGCTCTCCTCTTTGATGTCTGGTATCACCCGGAGCGCCGCTTCACCTCTCAGGAAGCGGCGCTTTGCTGTGGGGTGGCCGCCTTACACGCCGCCGAAGAACTGCCCGTGAAAGCCAAACGGCAGCGGCGCGGGCACCTGGGCGCGGGCGATTTCGGTCATGGTGGCGGCCGCCAGCACCAGCAGGAAGGAGGTGCCGGCGGCGGCATCCAGCACCACCGACAGCAGCACGCCATCATCTTCGGCGGCTGCGTCCGGCGCGGGCACGAAGACGGGTTCGCCGGGGTAGCAGCCGGGGGCGTACCAGGTGCGGCTGGTACGCTGCTTCACATCCACTTTCACCAGTTGATTCAAAAAGTCCTGGGTGCCGCTGCGCCCGCCCGCGCCATAGGCAAACTGGTAATCGCGCCCGTTGCAGCGCCGGTAATGGATGCGCGGCAAATCCAGACTGTCCGTGCTCAACAGTTCCCAGGTGGCCCGGCCGCCCGCCAGCGGCACGCTGTAGCGGCGAAGCTGGCCCACCTGCGGCGCACCGCCGGGCCCGCGCAGCGCGTCCAGATACAACTGGCCGATCAGCGCGGCATCCTCATAGGCACAAATATCCACGATTAAGCGGTCGCCGTCTTCGTAGGCATTCACATGGTGAAAGGCAAAGAACGGATCGGCCGGCACCCGCGCCACCACCGCCCCGCTGACCTTATCCACCACCGTAAAGACGGTATCCTGCTGCGGCTGGAAGACGAAATTTTCAATGAAGGGCCGGGTACGGAAGGCCAGCTTCAGCACATGCGGCAGCCGGAAAGAAAATTCACACAACACGATGTAGCGCTGTGTGAGGCCAAAGCTGTGCATGTAGGCCGGCTGCTGCACCGGAATAGCGGCGATGCGCGTGCGCCCGGTGGCCGTAATGCGAAACAGGTGATACTGCGTGGTGGGGCCAAAGTGCGTCATCAGGTTGATGCCGGCGTGTAAATCCGGGTCATCGTGCGGGTGGGCGGTCGTCACCTGGCCGGTCAGGTCATCGTCATAGCCCACCACCCCCAGCGTCGCCAGCGTGCGCGGGTCAAACTCCATGGCCAGCGGTGTTTCCGTCAGCGCCAGGTAGCGGCCGGCCAGCCGGGCGACGTTGACGTTGGTATTGTTGCCGGTTTCTTCCGGGAAGAAGACGGACATCACCCGGCTGAACAGCGACCGGCACGGGTCGATGGCGAAACCGCTGTAATGAATGCTGCCGGCGGCGGTATCGCGGGCATACTGGCGCGACTGAATGAAACGGCCGGTGTAATGCACCTGGCCGGCGGCCAGGTGAAAGCTGTGCAGCATCGCCAGCCCGTCGAACCAGTGGCGATAGCTGTGGGGGCCGGCTTCAAAGCGGGCGGGCCCGTTGCGGATGAGCGTGCCTTCCAGCCAGGCGGGCAGGTCGCCCGTCACCGGCAGGGAAGTACGCTCGATATCTTCCGTGTGCGAAACAAAGCCCTGGCGAAAATCGGCTGTCACCGGGTGTATCCTGGGGGATATGGATAGATTGGTGAGGATGATGCCACAGCCAGCCAGGGAGCGCGTTAATGAGCGGAAAGCGCCAGGGGAAAAGAAACAGCCCATCCCCGGCGGGGATGGGCCTGCAGGCGGTGGGTGGGGCCGCCGGGTTCTTACGAGCGCCTAATTCTTACGATCTTCCAGGCTGTCGGTCACTTTTTCGGCCGTGTCGTCCAGCTTCACTTTTTCCACGGTCTTTTCCACTTCCACGCGGGCGCGGTCAATGGTCTTGATGACTTCATCCAGCGTGCTGTTGAACAGCGTGCGATAGCCTTCGACCATTTCTTTCAGCGCATTTTCGCCATGTTCGCGCAGGCCTTCGGGCAGCAGCGAGCTGAAGGCTTTGCCGGCTTCGGTGAAGGCTTTTTTCTGGTGATCGAGGAATTTGTCGAAGGGTTTTTCGACATTATCCAGCACTTCTTCCACCGTATCTTCCACTTTACCGACGATTTCTTCGACAACGGGCGTAACTTTGCGGGGCATGGGAGGGTCTCCTGTAATCTAACCGCGATTCGATTTCTATAAAGATACCGCGGCCGGGCCGGAATAAACAGGTCAGGATGTCATCTTTTTGTGGGAACATCATCACAAAAAAACGCGCAACTTACGCCGCGCGTTTTACGTAGGGCAGGGCTGCGATGAGGCGCGTTCAGCCGGAATAGGGCACCCGGCGGGCGCATTTCACCAGTTCCCCGGCCGACCGGGTGTAGGGCATCAGCCGCAGCATGGAGCCTTTTTTCAGGCTCAGTTTGCCGGTGGTGAGGGCCGTCACCGGGGCGATTTTGCCTTTCAGCACGTCCATCCAGGCGTTGTAATCGCCCTGGATGACGAAAGAGGCACTTTGCAGCGCTTCCGTCACCGGCAGGGCCCGCGCCAGCTTACAGTTGCCCCGGTCTAAATCCATGAAGACGGCGGCCGGGGTGGCGAAGCCGTGGCGGGGGGCGGCTTCCATCACGAAGGCCAGCGAGCCGGCCGTCCAGCCGGTGGAGGCGTTGCGGTAATCGGCGCTGCTGTTGATGACCTCGCGGAAGGCCAGGGCCCAGTCCTGCGAAAATAACTTCGGCAGCGCGGGGGCGGCCGGCGGCGCGGGTTGTTCGGCCGGCGCGGGCGGGGCAGGCGGCGCTACCGGGGCCGTCACCGCGACCACCGTTTCCACCGGGGCGCTTTTGCCATTGGTGGAGGGCGTGCTGTCCATGGCGATGACGGCCGCGACGGCTTCGGGCAGCGGATGCGGCGCAGCCAGTACCGGGACTGGCACCGGGGCGCTGTGGTCGCTGCCCGTGGGCAGCGCCAGCCCCACGCCCTCCGGCACGCCGGCCGGGCTGTGGCTCACCGGGTGATCGGGCACCAGAGCCACATGTTCCACCGCGACGGGCGTTTCCACCACGGCGGGCGTTTCCACCACGGCGGGCGTTTCCACGGCTGCGGGTGTTTCCACCGGTGCGGGCGTTTCCACCACGGCGGGCGCTGCCACCGGTGCGGGCGTTTCCACCGCTGCGGGTGCTGCCACCGCGACAGGTGTTGCCACAGGTGCGGGCGCTGCTACCGTGACGGGTGGTGCGGCCACCGGCTGCGCTACCACCGGCGCGGGGGCCGGCTCCGGTTCGGGTTCGGGGTCAGCGGGCACTTTAGCCGCCTGGCGCAGTTCCTGGTAAGCCTGGCGCACTTCTTCTTCCAGTTCCGCCGGGTTGGGCACAATGCCCTTATCAATCACCACATTCATGGTCACGCGGCCGTTGTAGCTGACCACCACCGCGGCGATGCCCATGGTGGGGTTCAGCGGGAAGAAGCCGTAAACGTGCTTCAGTTCGTGGCCCAGCAGGTAAATGGGGATGGGCGAGGCCATCACATTGGTACACCAGGTATGCGCCAGCAGCGCGAAGGCCACCGGGGCCAGCCCCCACAGCGACGATTGCATCTGCGACGGCATCAGCGAGGGCAGCGTGAGCACCAGGTCCATCGTCAGCGACAGGGACGATTCTTTCATCACCGCGCTGAATTTGGACACCGCCTCCAGCCGTTTGATCGGCTCTTTGATGTCGAAGGGAATATCAATCGGCAGCACCGAAATCCGGTTGCCGTACTGGTCTTTTTCGGCATCTTCGCGGATGCTGACGGGCATGAGGATGCGGGCGAAGTTCTGGCCGTTAAAATCGCGCCGCTGGCAGTATTTTTCAATCGCGCCGGCCAGCACCGTGAGCATGACATCGTTCACCGAGGCCCGCGCCTTCTGGCGGATGGCGTGGATTTCGTTGAGCGAAAACTCATTCCACATCATCGTTTGCCGGCCGCTGTTTTTGCCGTTGATGGGCAATTTGCGGATGGGGCGCAGGTTGCCATTGATGAAATGCGTCACCGCCACCAGCGTCTTCAGGCGCTGGCTGGAATGCGTCATCAGCGACCCCAGGCGGGTGGTTTCTTCGGCCATTTTGCCCAGCAGCGCCAGGCGATGTTTAAAATCGCGCTGCCACGAATCCAGGGTGAAGCGGGTCATATCCGGCAGGCGCGGCGGGTCATACAGCGGTTTGCGCGGCTCAATGACCGGCTTTTCCGGGCTAAAATCCATCAGCAGGGTGAACAATTCCACAGCGGCCAGGCCATCCACCATGCAGTGATGCACCTTAAAGAACAGCGCCGTGCGTTCTTTTTCTGCGCCTTCCCCCTGCAGGCCGTCGATGAGGTACACCTCCCACAGCGGCTTCTGGCGATCCAGCGTGGAGGACAGCAGGCTGCCCACCAGGTCGCGCAGGGCATCCTGGTTGGCCGGCGGGGCCAGCGTCACGCGCTTCACATGGTTGCCGATGTAAAAATCCGGGTCTTCCACCCAGGTGGGCTGGCCCATGTGCAGCGGGGCCTGCACGATGCGCTGGCGGTAGCGGGGCGCGTTGTGAATGCGCGAATCGATGAGCGCCGTCAGTTCTTTAAACTGCATTTTGCCGGCATAAATGGACAGCGCCCCGATGTTCATGGGCGTTTCCGGGCGCTCGGTGTAGTAAAACGCGCAATCCACCGGCCCTAAAACATCATAATTATCTGCCATACGTCACCCCTCTTTGATGGCCAGCCTTTCGAGCGCCTGGCGGGCGGCCAGCTCGCCGCTGCGGATGATGAGCTTTTGCACTTCCGGGCGGAAAGAAAATTCCGGTGCCAGGAAGAAATCCATATCTTCCGGGTCGGGCTCAATCCACACGACCTCTTTGGTCGGGTATTCCTGGGCGTACAGGTCGCGCCAGATGGCGATGCGCTCATGCAGCACCATATGGATCGACTGTTTAAAGATATTCAGCCAGCCCATATCGTGAATGCTGCGCCCGGTGGTTTGCAGCAGCGGCTGATAGGTGTGGGAGACCACCACCCGGTCGGCCAGGGCGATGCCCACATCCATCGACAGCGAGCGTTTCACTTCACCATCAATATAATATTTGTCTTTGATTTTAACCGGTTCAAACATGCCTGGCAAACTGGTGGAAGCCCGCACGGCTTTATGCACCGGGACATCATTCATAAAATGGGTGCCTTTATCTTCAAAATGATACTGGCCGTTGAAGACCGCCCGTTCATGGGTATCCAGCGCGGTGGCCGTCACGTACAGGTCAATATCCAGGTCGGCGAAATCGTTGGAGGGCAGCACTTTGCGGAACAACCCTTCGATCTCGCTGGCGCTGAAGAAACCGGGGGCGCAGCGCTGGCTGAGAAACAGCCGATCCAGCGCTTCGGCCACCACATCCTGGTTCAACATCAGCGGCAGCGCCGCCAGAAAGCGCAGCGCGGTGAAGCCGGTTTGCAGCCCCTGCGCGGCGATGTATTTGGCGCTCGGTTTAAACATCAGCCGCGAGCCGACGAACCGAATATAACCCTCATAGCGTGGCACATACACTTCTTTTTCTTCCAGCGCCGCGATGATCGTCTCCACTGTAGCCCCGGAGGCGATTAACGCCCCGGCGATGGCCCCGGCGCTGGTGCCCACAATCGAACTAATATCCTGCACCCCCAGCACCCGCAACACCCCCAGATGAAAATAAAAGGCTTTGGTGGCCCCGCCGCTTAAAACCAGGGCAGTTCCTGGTTGTTTGTGCAGTTGTGGAATCTCACGACGCATAATTTAATCAGCTTTCATACCATAGTGGACAAAATGAGTGGTGGATAAGACAACCCGCCACTACTATAGCACACCTCCGCGCCGATCTTGCATGAGAAAGTGCGGCCGGCCGGGGGCTGTGCCCGCCCCTGTGTCTGATTATAACGGCGGGCGGCCGCGGCCGCCGGAACATCTATCATGCTGTCGGGCTGATGTTTAGCATGGTGTGGCGGCGGCGGCGTGGTGTGATCACAGGGCAGGCGTGGCCCGGCCGTTTGCGCCGTGCCGGGGCGGACGCGGTATAATGAAGGGCAACATCGGCCCTGGCTGCATACCCTGCGGATAAACCATCATGTTACGTCGGCGCTGGATTTTGCTTCTGCTCCTGGTGCTTTCTGCCTGTCAGGGGGCTTTCCCGCAGGTGACACCCACCGTCGCGCCCAGCCTTACGCCCACGCCGGAAGCCACCCGCAGCGCCGACCTGCCCACCACCACGCCGGTGATCCGCCTGACGAATACGCCCACCGTGACGGTGCCGCCCACGCGCACGCCCACCGCCACGCGCACGCCCACGGCCACCGCCACCGGCACGGCCTCGCCATCGCGCACGCCCACGAATACGGCCACGCCCACGGTTACGCCGTCGCCCACCGCCACGCGCACGCCCACGGCCACCGCCACCGGCACAGCCTCGCCCACGCGCACGCCCACGAATACGGCCACGCCCACCGTCACGCCGTCGCCCACGGTTACGCCGTCACCGACGCTCACGCGCACGCCTGCGCCCACCGCCACCCCCACGCTGACCCCCTTCGTCCCGGCCAGCAGCACGCCCACGCCCACCCCCACGCTGACGCTGACCCCCACGCTGACGCTGACCGCCACCGCCAGCAGCACGCCCACGGCGACGTTCACGGTGACGGCTTCGCCCACCGGCACGCCGCGCCCCACGGCCACGCCCACGCTCACCTTTACGCCCGCGCCCACCGTCACCCTTACGCCGTCGGATACGCCCACCAGCACGGCGACCCCGCTGCCGACGATCACGCCGACGGCCACCGCCAGCAGCACGCCCACAGCCACTTTCACGGCCACCGCCACGCCCGTGCCGTCCAGCACCTTCACCCCGTCGGCCACGTTTACGCCCACCGTCACGCTGACGGCGACCTTTGATGCCACCCGCGCCGCCGAACTGTTGATGACGCGGGCGGCTGAGCGCTTTTTGACCGAACAGGCGCAGCTCCCCACCTGGACTCCGCCGCCCACCAACCCGCCCACGCGCACGCTGGCCCCCACGCTGGACGTTACGCCCACCTTCATCACCGTGACGGCCGCCGTGACCGAGATCGGTCTGCTGGCCACGCCGGTACCCTCCACGCCGGAGCCAGCCCCGGATGCGCCCACGGCCACCGCCGCCGAACTGCCCACCCTCGCGCCGCTGCTGCCCACGCCCCTCCCGCCGGAGATCGTGCAGCAGGGCTTCATCACGCCCATTCCGCAGCCCATTACCTTCAGCTATTCGCCGGCCAGCGTCACCAGTTACGTTTTTGAGATTGCGCCGGGCACGGCCTTCACCTTCAACGGGGCCACCGTCACCGGCGGCGTGCGGCGCTATGCCGCCAACCCGGCTTTCCCCGGCAGCTTTGTCTATACCGATCTCACCGGCATGGTGCGCTATGCCCCGCCCGGCAGCCCGGAAGGCGTGCTGACCGATTCGCCCTTCTTCGATGGCTTTAGCCCCGGCTCCGAAGCGGAAAATAAAAATCGCGTGGTGGATATTGGCTGGGCCCCCAATGGCCAGTGGTTCTATTTCATCGTGTCGCCGCCGCCGGGCACGGCCTTTGGCGATACCATTGATGCCGGGCTGTGGTTCTGGCAGCCGGGCATGACCGATTTTGGCCGCACCTTCCCGCTGCTGCACGACTGCCTGGCCGAATGGCGCTCCTGCGAGCTGGTGCAGGGCCGCCCGGCCAACCAGTGGCGCACCCTGAAGGCCGAATTTTCGCCGGACAGCACGCGGGTGCTGGCCACGCTGGCGCTGCCGGAAGAAGGCCGCCAGGCGCTGGCCGTGGTGGGGGCCATTACCGATCCCTTCCTGGCCAACAATGCCCCGGCCATCGTGCGCTACGACAGCGGCTACTGGACGGCCGACGGCCGCATCATCGTCAGCGGGCGCAGCCCGGCGACCGGGAATGTGGTGATCGCGGTGACGGACAGCGCCCTGAACAATGAGCAGGTGCTGTTCGATGCCAC
>JALOOI010000313.1 GCA_025454495.1 Anaerolineae bacterium | reverse complement strand
GCCGGCAGCGATGGGCTGCTGGGCCAGCTCGCCATTGTAGGCGCGTCGCTGTCGTATGCCACCTTCACCACCTTCAGCCGGAAAGTCATCCGGGGCGAGGTGGAGCCGCTGGTATTGTCCGCCATCGCCATGCTCAGCGCCGCGCTGACGACCACCGTGCTCAGCCTGATCGGGGCGCTGTTCTTCGATCTGCCGCTGGCCACCCCGGCCGCTATGCCGCTGAATGCGCTGCTGGCCCTGCTGGTGCTGGGGCT
Source organism: Anaerolineae bacterium (assembly GCA_025454495.1). GTDB lineage: Bacteria > Chloroflexota > Anaerolineae > Aggregatilineales > Phototrophicaceae > JALHOR01. The sequence continues at coordinate 3,654 of JALOOI010000313.1, read as the reverse complement.
GGTGAATACGTTTGTGGCCTACCTGTTGTTCTACAACATCGTGCGCGTCCTGGGGGCGGCGCGGGCGGCCATGGTGACGTATATCGTGCCGGTGGTGGGGCTGTGCCTGGGGGTGCTGTTCCTGGGCGAAACGCTGGATCTGTTCATCATCGGCGGGGCCGCGCTCATCTTCACCGGCATTGGCATTGTGAACATTCGCCGGCTGCCGTTCCGCCGCATCAAGGCGGCCGGGGCCGCCGCCGATTAGCGCTGAGCGCGGCCGTTTCCGGCGGCCCCGGCCGCCGGCAGTACCTTTTTCCCCGTTCTGTGCCCGCCGCCACCGCCATTGTCCGCTATACTGGAGGGTGGGGATAGCACAGGGAGGGGACAATGCCAGATTTTGCGGCCCTGATGGGCGACAGTATGCGTATCACGCTGTTTTTGACGCTGCTGCCGGTGGCGCTGGTGGTGCTGGTGCTGCTGCTGGTGATGTGGCGCGGCCGCCGGCGGGCACAGGCCACACAGACCTGGGCCAGCGCCGGCGGGCGCATTCTCTCGGCGCAGATCGAAATGAAGCGCGGCCAGCGCGGGTATACGCCCTACCCGGCCATCGTGTATGAATATGCCGTAGACGGCCGCACCTACCACAGCACGCGCATCAACGCCGGGCTGACGATGGGCGGAACCTTCATCGCGCAGCAAACGCTGGATCGTTACCCGCCGGGCAGCCCGGTCACGGTGTACTACAATCCGGCCAACCCGGCCGAAGCCGTGCTGGAGCAAAATGCCCCGTCCGCCGGGGTGTTTAAATGGATGGTGATCTTCATCATTTTCAGCGTGGTGTGCCCGCTGGTGCTGACGGTGGCCGTCATCGGGCTGGCGGGGGGCTGGATAAACCAGGTGTTGAACAGCGTGCCGCGCTGAGGCCGTTTCAACACCGGCTAACAGGGGCCATCCCGGTAGGATGGCCCCGCACTGTAACCTGATCCTGACGACGCGGCGTTACTGCGCCCCGGCCGGCTGCGCTTCGATGCGGAGGAAGAAAGCCCCGCCCGGCGTGCCTTCCAGCAGGCGCACTTCCACCACGACGGTAATTTCTTCATCAATTTCGATGCCTTCCAGCGCCGAATTGAGCGTGCCGCCGGCTTCATCATCATCGTTGCTGGCCAGCAGTTCCGTGCCGGTGGCATCGTAGATGTTCAGCACGGTGTCCAGCGTGCCATCCTCGCTGCCGGCAAACAGGCTGATGACCGTGCCGGCGTTGAAGGTGACGGTATAGCGCACGCCCGTATCCGGTTCGATGACCCCGTTCACCGCCACGGCGGCGGGGGGCGTGCCCATGGTCAGCGTGCCGCCATCAATCAGCGTACCCTGAATGCGCTGCGTGAGCGCCTGCACGCCATACTCCAGGATCACATCGCCTTCGGCGAACAGGGTTTCTTCCGTCACCGGCACCAGCACAGTGGGCTGCACGCCAATCCCTTCAATGTGGATGTTGCCGTTCATATCCACCGCCCGCCCGATGGTGAAGCGCACGGTGACATCTTCCGGCATGTAGAAATCTTCCACGCTGCCGCCCAGGCCGCCGGTGGGGTACATGCCCACAATATCGGCCCGGTCATTGATGGTCATGTTATAGCTGAAGAATTCGCAGGCGCTGGCGCAGTTGGGGCCCACCAGCACGGCCACGGGCCCGGTGTAGCGCAGTTCTTCCGGCGGCAGGAACAATTCTTCCTGGCCGCGCTCATCGAAGAAGAAATCGCCCAGTTCTTCATTGTAGTAGCCGGTCTGGCCCACATAGATGGGGCTGTCGTTGAAGAAGTAAGCGGACATTTGATCCGCCAGGAAGCCGCTGCCGCCGCCGTTGCTGCGCATATCGACGATGATGCCGGGCACCTGCCCGTCAATGAACGTCCGCAGCATCCGTTCCCAGAGCTGGATGGACAGCAAATCATTATCGCTGAAGCTGTAAATGGCGACATAGCCATAACCGGACGGCAGAATGTCAAATTCTACCGGCAGTTCGGTGCCGCTGAGGCCGGCCGAGAAGGACGAAAAGCGCCAGCTATCGCGCTCATTGACCGTCGTCAGCGTGGCTGTCTGTTCGCTGCCGCCGGGGTTGCGATAGGTGATGTCCACCGCTGTCCCCAGGGGGCGGCGGGTGGCATAGCGCAACTGCTGGAGGCGGGTGCCGCTTTCGGAACCCAGCACCTGATGCGCCCACACAAACGTTCCCGACAGCACCTGCTCAATGGGCTGGCCATCCATGGCGATAATTTCCGTGCCCAGGGTCATCCCGGCGGCTTCTGCCGGTGTGCCGGGGGTGATGAAATTGACGATCACCCGGCCGTCATCAAGCTGGCGCATGGCGAAGCCAAAACCGCCGGCCGTCTCCTCCTGGAACAGGTCATTGAGCAAATTCAGCGACATGCTCACATGGCCATCGGGGATTTCCCACAGAAAATCGCGCAGGGCCAGGGCATAGGCCTGCACATCGCCGGTGGTTTCGGCAGCCACGAAGCGCCCGCGATATTCGTCGCGCAGGGCTTGCCAGTCGATGCCTTTGTATTCGGTGAAGGCATATTCGCGGCTCATCTTATCGACCATGGCATCGAAGGCGGCCGTATAGCTCTGCGACGAGAAATCCGACACGGCCGCCCCTTCCGGCTCGATCAGGTCAATGACCTGATTCCGCGACCGGTCGAAGGTGAAGGGGTCGGTATCGAGATTGACGACGGTATAGCCGGCGGGAATGCTGACGATGGGATCATCCGCGGTGAACAGCAGGCCATCCGCGCCAAAGCCGGCCGGGAAACCCTGTTGATCGTCGGGGGCATAGATGACGAAACTGCCGCCGATGATTTCGCGCAGCAGGTCAGGATCGCTGCTGACGCGGGTGGAGGCATAGGCGGTTGACCAGCCGCCGCCGTACAGATCACGCTTTTCCAGGAAGGGATCGCCAAAGGTGTTGGACCAGTAGGCGACGGCGAAGACCATCACGCCGCTATCAGTCTGGCCATCATTATCCACATCGCGCAGGCCGCCCTGCGGCTCGATGGGCAGAGACAGGCTGTAGTTGAAGGGCGACACCAGAAAATCGGACGTGATTTGACCAAGCACCTGTGATTCCGGCGGGATGAGGTAGAACTGATTGCGATCCACAAACCCGGCCTGATCTTCCAGAATAACCAGCGGCTGCGCGGTGCCCAGGGTGAAGAAGGGATTGGTATAGCTCACCGTGCCGGTGATTTGCACCAGCCCGCCCTCATCGTTGATGATGTTCGCCTGGCCGGCTGTGGTGGGAGGATTTTCGTCCTCGCCAATGGCCATCACCGAAGAGATGGTGAGGACAGGCAGCAGCAGCATCAGCCCTGCCCGTAAGGCTTTTTTGAATGTCATAAAAACTGCTCCAGAAGACTCTACAGGTCATTCTCTATTGTACAGAGAATATGAGAGAAGTGCAGACACAGGGGCAAAATCATCAGCAGATGTTAAATATTGGTGCCGGAAAAGGGCTTGAACGGGGGTAAAACAGCCCTTCGCACCCCGGAGAATCAAAAAACGCGCCCGGCAGGAGGGGGCGTGTGGAGGAAAAAGACAGAGAGGGGGTTCGGTAAGGCTGGCAGCAGCTTACTCTCCCACACCGTGTCCAGTGCAGTACCATCAGCGCCTGTG
>JALOOI010000100.1 GCA_025454495.1 Anaerolineae bacterium | reverse complement strand
TCTTCATCTGTGAGTGATCGTGCATAGAGTGGTTTCATGCCTCCATTCAACACGATTTCCTCTCGTTATTCAATCCCTTTACTCTGTGCTTGCACTAGGGCAGCACCGGCGGGAAGGCCGGCAGTGGCCGGGGCAGCGAGCTGCCCAGGTACGGCGGGCGGAGGACGGCGACCCCGCCTGCCCCCGACACCAGATAGGTGAACTCCGCGCCATCCACATGCAGAATGTCGGTGTAGCCATCGGCGTTGCCGGTCTCCACGAACCAGCCCGTGGTTGACCCGACGACGAAACGCACGCCCAGGCTGTGCGGATACTCCACCACCCGGCCGGCGCGGTCGATCAGCACCCAGGTATCGTGCACCCCCGCCGGCTGCACCAGCACGGCCGCGCCATCCAGCACCCACTGCGCCAGGGCGATGCCGCGCGGATCGGCATACAGCGTCGTGGCCGGGGCTGCCGGGTTGACGGCCGGCCGGTAGCGCACCACATTCGGCCCGGTCACGCCGGGGTCGCGGGGGAATTCGGCCGCGCTCTCCAGCCGCAGGGCTTCGCCGGTGGCCGGCAGCACGATCATGTCGGGCATGAAGAATGCGCCGCTGGCCGGCGTAACCGTGCCGGTCAGGGGCTGCCACAGCGCGTATTCGCCGGCGGCCGGGGGCGTGTCACAGTCATAACAGACCGGGCGGAACTGCACCCCCTGCGCCGTCCACGCGCCTGTTTCCGCCCACATCAGCTCCCCCGCCTGCGGCTCCAGCGGCAGCCACCATTTGATGGGTGCATCGCCTTCGGGGTCGCCGGCCAGGTCGAAGGCCAGCAGCGCCGCCCGCGGCGGTGCCTCCGGGCTGTCCTGCCCCACCACCGCCAGCGCCAGGTAACGGCCATCCGGCGAAAAAGCGCCCAGGTTCACCGCGTGCGTGATGGGCAGCGGCCACAGCGCCGTACCGCCGCCCGCGCCGTCCAGCGCCAGGATGGGCACCCACACGATGACATCCTCCAGCGTATCGCGCAGGCTGAGGGCCAGCCAGCGGCCATCGTCGGAGGCGAGCATCTGCTCCCGCTGATAGCGCCCGGCCGCATCGGCACCCAGGGCCTCGCCCGGCACCGGCTGGCTGTGGTAGCCCGCCGGCGTAACGCTCAGAACCGTGCCGCCGACGCTATCATCATAGGCCATATAGAGGATGGCCGTCTCGCTGTCGGCGGGCTGTGCGGCGGCCCGCGGCAGCAGCAGCGCCAGCAGCAGCAGCGCCAGCAGCCGGGCCCCCGCCCGTCGCCGGCGGGCCCCGGCTGGCAGCCGGTGAGACATTACCCGTATGGCAGTCATTGCAGCCTCCCTGTCAATTCTGTCGGCCTCATTGTACGCTATTCGTGGGCGCGGCACCCCTGCGCTAACCCGCCGCGCTGCTGCCGCCTTTGTCGCCCGGTATGTTATGATTGGCGCAGCTATCCATATGCACTGGCGGGAGAAGATTTTTATGACGATTGATTATCAGGCGCGGCTGCAAAAAATTCTGGATACGGTCGCTGCGGATGCGGTGGCCTTCGTGCCGGGCGCGAATATGCTCTATTTCACCGGGCTGCACCTGCACCTGTCGGAGCGGCCCACCATCGCCCTGCTCACGCGCCAGGGGCTGTTTTTCATCATGCCGTACCTGGAGATGCTGAAGCTGGAACAGCGCCCCGACCTGGCCGCGCAGGGGTTCGCCTGGTCAGATACGGATGGCTATGCCGGTGCGTTCCAGCAGGCGGCGGCGCTGCTGCGCGGCCAGCGCCTGGCGGTGGATGGCATGACCATGCGCGTCTTTGAATGGCTGGCCCTGGCGCAGGCCGGGGTGGATGTGTCGCAGGCGGTGGATGCGGGCCAGGCGCTGCTCGGCATTCGGGCCATCAAAACGCCGCAGGAGATCGCCTGGTTAAAACGCGCCAACGAAATCGCCGAAAGTGCGCTGGCCGCCACGCTGGCCCGCGTGCAGCCCGGCATGACCGAGCGCCAGATCGCCACGGTGCTGAACGATGCGCTGAACGCCGCCGGCAGCGAGGGCCCGGCCTTCGGCACCATCGTCCTCACCGGCCCCAAAAGCGCCCTGCCGCACGGCAGCCCGGATGAGCGCGTGCTGGGCGCGGATGAATTTTTGCTCATCGACTTCGGGGCGCTGCACCACGATTACCCCTCCGATATTACGCGCACGTTTTGCCTGGGCACGCCCTCCGCGGAAATGCGCCGCATCTATGAAGCCGTCTACCGCGCCAACGCCGCCGCCCGCGCCATCGCCCGGCCCGGCATCACCTGCGGCGCGGTGGATGCCGCCGCCCGCCACGAAATCATCGCCGCCGGCTACGGTGACTATTTTACCCACCGCACCGGGCACGGACTGGGCCTCAGCGGCCACGAACTGCCGCAGGTGGCGGCCGGGGTGGAGACGGTGTTGCAGCCGGGCATGGTCTTCACCATCGAGCCGGGCATTTACCTGCCACACCTGGGCGGCGTGCGCATTGAGGATGATATGGTGGTGACGGAGACCGGCTGCGAGTCGTTGACCACTTTCCGGCGCGAGTTGTAAGCCACCACCGGACAATGTGATCTCTTTCCCCCGGAATCAGGATAAGTTGCATCCGGCCCGCCGCCGCGGGCCGGCTACAATAAAACCATAAAAATGCCGGATTTCGGGGAGTTTTTTATGAAAAAATTAGGTCAGTGGCTTAAAGAGGCTCTGGAAGGCGCACTGTGGATCCTGGCGGCGCTGCTCACGCCGTTCCTGCGCCTGTGGCGGCTGCGCTGGGGCGCGACCAACCATGAAATCATACGGATGCTGCCCGGCGATGACCTGGTGCGGATGCCGCGCTGGCAGTATACCCACGCCATCACCGTTCATGCGCCGGTGTCAATCGTCTGGCAGTGGTTGATCCAGATGGGCCAGGGGCGCGGCGGCCTGTACAGCTATGAAGCGCTGGAAAACCTGGCCGGCAGCGCCATTCACAATGTGGATCACATCGTGCCGGAGCTGCAAAAGCTGGCCGTCGGCGACGAAATTAAGCTGCACCCGCGCCTGCCCGGCATGACCGTCGCCGAACTGGAGCCGCTGAAATACCTGCTGCTGCACGGCGATACCCGGCTGGATGACGTGCTGCCGGGGGAACAGCCCATCGCCCCGCCGGGCGAATTCGTCAATAACACCTGGCTGTTCTTTCTGGAGACGGTGGATGACCAGACCACGCGCTTCATCACCCGCACCCGCAGCGATTACAGCCAGGGGATGCGCCTGGCGATGGGCCCGCTGCTGCTGGAGCCGCTGAGCTTTACCATGGAGCGTAAAATGCTGCTCGGCATCAAAGAACGGGCGGAGGCCATGTACCAGGGCATGGCCCCGGCCACGGCCTGAACGCGCCCGGCCTACGCATACAGCACGTACAGCAGCAAAAAGCGCAGGATGCGCTCATAATAATCGGCGATGGTCTCCGGTTTGCGCCAGCCATGCCCCTCCCCCTCGTACACCACGTATTCATGGGGTACGCCATTTTTACGCAGCGCGGCCACAATCGCCTCGGACTGGCTGCGCGGCACCACGGTATCGTCCGTCCCCTGGGCGATGAAACAGGCATCCTGAATGCGCTGCGCCCGGAACACCGGCGACCGGTCGCGCCAGGTGGCGGCGGCCGCCGGCAGTTCGCCCAGCAGCCAGTCGGAATAACGCGCTTCAAATTTATGCGTGTCCAGCGCCAGGGCGAATTGATTGGCCACGCCATAGGCGCTGATGCCGGCTTTGTAAAAACCGGGGTAATCCACCAGCGATTGCAGCACGGTATAGCCGCCGGCGCTGCTGCCCATGATGACGCATTTGGCCGGGTCAATGCGCCCCTGCTCGCCCAGGAAACGGGCCCCCGCCAGGCTGTCCTGCACATCGTACACGCCCCACTGGCCGGCGTGCCGGTCCATGTAGGCACGGCCGTAGCCGGTGCTGCCGCGATGATTGGGCAGCAGCACGCCATAGCCCCGCGTGGCGAAGAACTGCGCTTCGGCCAGGTACGCGGCGTGGCGCTGTGACGTGGGCCCGCCATGCACCAGCACCAGCAGCGGCGGCTGCCCGCGGCCGCTGAAGTCCGGGTTGTGCGGCGGATAATACAGCCCGTGGACGGTTTCGCCATCCAGGCCGGGCCAGGTGAGCGTTTCCAGCGGGGCGAGCTGTTCCGGGGCGATGTCTTCGCGGGTGGTGCGCCGCACAATGCGCGTCCCGCTGCCATCGCCGACGGTGATGAGGCGGGTGGGCACGGTGGCCGCCGACGCAATGAGGGCGGTGTGGCCGGCCCCCGTGGTGCTGATCTGCCGGGCGAAGGTATACGGGGCGATGTCCACCGGCGCGCCGGGCCCCCCGCTGACGGCGCAGCGCCACAGGCTGATGTGGCCGCGCTCCTGGCGCAGGTACAGCAGGTGCTGGCTATCCGCCGACCAGGCAAACTGGCGGATGCCCTGGATCCAGGCCGGCGACATAACCTCAAACTCGCCGGCCGTCAGCGCGGTATCGGTGCCTTCGCCCAGGTCATGCACGTAAAGCTGGCCCCAGCCGCTGGCATCGCTCAGGTAGGCCAGGTAGCGGCCATCCGGCGAAAAAGCCGGCTGCGCGATGGCCGTGAGGGTGTCGCCTGCCAGGCGTTCTTCGATGGCCGCGTAGGGGCTGCCGGGCGTATCATACGCCAGGGTGATGAGCCGTAACTCGCTGCCATTCCACGGCATTTGCGGGTGGTTCCACGCGACGCAGGCCAGGTGCGTGCCGCGCGGGTGCCAGGCGGGCTGCATGACGAAATCGCTGCCATAGGCCAGCTTACGCGGGAAAAGCTGCCCGGCCGCATCCACCACGCAAAGACCATCGCGGCCTTCTGCGCTGTGGACAAACGCGATCCAGCGGCCATCGGCCGAGAGGGCGGGGGCCGCCGCCTGACCAAAGGCCGGTGTCACCGGCTGCGGGGCCCCGCCGGCCAGCGCCAGCCGGTACAGCCGCCCCCGGCTGGCGAAGATGACCACCCCGCCGGCCACGGTAAATTCGCCGCCGCCATAGCCCACCCCGCCGCTGACCGGGTGCGTTTGCGGGTCGGTCAGGTCGCGCAGGGCTTCCCGGCCGCGCTGCATCACCAGCAGGCCTTTGCCGGCGCGGCGTTCCAGCCACACCAGCGTCTGCCCGTCGCTGTCCCACCGGGCATCATCCAGTGTCATTTGCCCGGCCAGCGCCGGCGGGCTGAGGGGACTATCCCAGGTGCCATACATGCGGTGCGCTGCTGCCATCCTATCTCATCCTGTCGCCTGAAGCCGGTTCCGTTACGGCCTATGATACACCCGGCGAATCAAAAACGCCCCCTGCGGGGCGTTCGGAATGTCTGTGTGGAGCGTGAGGAAAAAATTTTTTGAAGAAAAGTTTATTTGGCTCCACACGTCTATTGAACATCACTATAGTCTTTTTTTATGCGCCTGTCAACAGCCTTTAATGTGGCAGTTGTGCGCTTTGTCGGTTAATTAAGGCACAGCGCCTGGAGGATACTACAAAACGCGCCTGGTTAAACGATAAAGACCGGGTAAAAATAAATTTTACATAAAGATTGGGCGGTTTGTGATAAAAATCTTCAAGCTTTCTGCTGACTGTCCGCGCGGGCCTGCTCATACCATGCCAGGGTGGCCGCCACCTGCTGGCGCAGCGTAAACTGCTGGCGCAGGCGGGCCGCGCCGGCCGCGCCCAGGCGGGCCCGCAGCGCGTCATCCAGCAGCAGCGTGGTCAGCCGGTCGGCGAAGGTGGCCGTATCAAACGGGTTGACGATCCAGCCGGTGTGGCCATCGGCCACGGCTTCGCGGGCCCCGCCGTAGGGGGTGGCCAGCACGGGTCTGGCGGCGGCCATCGCCTCCAGGATCACGGTGGGGAAGGTGTCGAAGATGATGGACGGCACCACGACGACATCGGCCAGGTGGAAGGCTGCGGCCAGGTCGGGGCCGGCCAGCCAGCCGCCGGCGATGATATGCCGCTCCCGCAGGGGGGCAAATTCTGGCTGCTGCACCTGCTGCGCGATGGGGTGCGAGGACAGCACCAGCAGCGCGGCCGATGGCACCGCCGGCACCACCTGCGCCAGCGCCCGCAGCAGCGGCACCGTGCCCTTGTCGGCCGTCAGCCGCCCGGCGAACAGGATCACCCGGCGGCCCTGCAAATGCAGCCGGTCACGCAAAGCGGCCACCGCGGCCGGGCTGGCCTGAAAATCGTCGGGGTCGAGGCCGTTGGGCAGCGGGAGGAAGGGCGGCAGCCCGTTGGCGGCGTGCGCCTGGCACAGCGCGACCGAAGGCGCAAGGCGCAGGCGGGTATGCTGCGCCAGCACGTGCCGAATCCACACATTACGCAGCGGGTTGTAGCGCAGGCGCATGTGCCGCAGGTTGTACAGCGGCGGCAGGCGATACTGCGCCGGCGGAATGTCCGGCCGGGCCGGATCAACGCAGTAGGACATTTTGAAGTAAGCGAAAGGCATCACATCGTGCGAGGTGAACAGGGCCGGAATGCCGGCGCGGTGGGCGAGCGTTAAACTGTGATAGCCCAGGTCGGTATGGATGTTGTGCGCGTGGACAATATCCGGCCGCAGGCGTTCATACAGGCGGCGCAGCGGCCCGGCCGTTTGCGGGTTCCACAGCGACAGGTACGCCCGCCAGCGTTCCGGGTAGTGGCTGTGCAGGTGATGCGTGGGAATGCCGTCGCGGATGGCGCTGAAGGCCGGGCCCGGCGTGGCCGCCACCACCTCCACGTGCTGGCCGGCGGCGTGCAGCCCCCGGGCCAGCCGCCACACCACCTCGCCCGCCCCGCCCCGGTTCTCCGGCGGAATGCGGTCATTCAGCAGCAGAATACGCATGAGGCCGCGACCGGGGGTTAGCGCTCAAACAGGCGCAGCACATAATCGATGGACAGCCCCTGGGCTTCCAGGGCCTCGCGCAGTTTGCGGCGGGCATCGTGGATGAGCTTGTACAGCGCGTTGCGGTTGGTGCCCATCTGTTCCGCGACCACATCCATGGGCACGCCGCGCAGGGCCACCGCCACCAGCGCCTGGTACTGGCGCTCCGAAAGGGCCGCCCGCAGCGTGGCATCCAGCCGCTGGCGCACATCATCGCGCTCGGCGGCCGTCTCCGGGTTGGGGGGAGCCTGGCCCACCAGGCTGGCTTCGGCCGGCAAAAATTCGCCGCCGTTGCTCAGCTCATCCAGGCTAAAATCACGGTAGCGGGCGCGGCGCAAATCGCTGATGGCCAGCCGCACGGCGATTTTGTTGGCCCAGGTGGTGAACTGGCTTTCGCCGCGAAAATGCGCCAGGTTATCCAGCACGCGCAGCGTGGCATCCTGCGCCAGGTCTTCGGACATCTGTTGCAGGTCGCCGGCGGCAATATGGCGCAGGTCGCTGCGTTCCTGGCTGAGGTAATAATAGATACTGCGTTGCAGGCGCTCCCGCAGTTCCTCGAGGGCTGTCTGGCGGGTGGCCTCCTCGCCCTGCAACTCGGCCAGCCACTGCTCATTGGTGCGCCCGCTGATGAGGGTCATAGGGGCGGTTAGTTCTGCGAAGCCCGGAAGGTTACGCGCACCACCAGGTGCCCCAGGCGCACATCGTCACCATCGCGCAGGATGCGCGGCTGCCCGCTGACCAGGCGCTGGCCGTTGAGGTAGGTGCCATTGGCGCTGTTATTATCCACAATGTGCAGGGCCCCATCGCGCCGGACGATGGTGGCATGGCGACGCGAGACTCCTTTGGTCAGCCCGTCGCTGCTGGACAGGTCAATGGTGGGCATTTCGCCCGTATCCGGGTCGCGCCGGCCCATGACGATCTCCGTCACCTGGTTGGCATCGAACTTGAAGGAATCGCCGGTATCCAGCACATCCAGGATCAAATTCATCAGGCCGTTAAAGCGGGCCGAACCCCATTTAGGCACACCTTCTTCATAATCGGTATTGCCCAGCCCCCGGGTGGCTGTGACCTGCTCCGGGTTTAAGAGCAGCGCCCCGCACTTAATGCAAATCTTTTCATCATCGGCATTCTGATGACCGCAATTGGTACAGATTATCACCTTTTGCCTCCCGGATGGGTCTTTCTCTGTAGAAGGTGATTATATAACGTGATGAACTTCCTTAGCAACTGTGGTCAGTCCGTTCTGTGCCCCGGCACAGCCCTGGCAGGCCATTGCAACGGAAGTTTAACCATCTTCCATAAACCGTAGTGGTGGAGTAAAGCCTGTGAACAATCGACCTCCTGGGGAGCCTGGCAACAAGGACAAGCGCAGTGGGCATCCCACCGGCGATGGCGGCGACAGTGGCGGCGGACAATCGCCCCTGTCCAACCCCAACGCGCAGCGCATCTGGCTGTTTCTGGGTTTCATCGTCATTCTGATGTTCATGTTCATGTTCCTGGGCAACGGGCAGCGCAGCGGCAGCAGCATTTCGTGGAATGAGCTGAGCGCGGCCGCCCGCCAGGGCGAAATTGCCACCATCATCGAGCGCGGTGGCAGCGAGCTGGAGATTATCTACAAGGATAACCGGCGCGTGCTGGCTTACAAATCGCCGGATACGGATTTGTTCAGCCTGCTGGGCTACCGGGATATTGCCAGCGTGCCGTTTGAATATCGCTCAGAACCGGGCGATAATTCGCAGGCACTGCTGCTGAATATCCTCATCTTTGCGCTGCCCACCTTCATCCTGGTGTGGTTCCTGTGGCGCATGATGCGCTCCATGCGCAGCGGGCAGGATCAGGCGTTGAACTTTGGCCGCAGCCGGGCCCGCGTGAGCCGGGATATGGAACGGCCGCAGGTGACGTTTGCCGATGTGGCCGGGGCGGACGAAGCCAAAGAGGAACTGAAAGAGATTGTGGAATTCCTGCGCGAGCCGGAGAAATTCATTCGGCTGGGGGCGCGGGTGCCCAAAGGCGTGCTGATGGTGGGCCCGCCCGGTACCGGCAAAACGCTGATGGCGCGGGCCGTGGCCGGCGAAGCCGGGGTGCCGTTCTTCAGCATTTCTGGCTCTGAATTTGTGGAGATGTTCGTGGGCGTGGGCGCGTCGCGCGTGCGTGACCTGTTCGAGCGGGCCAAGTCCGAAGCGCCGGCCATCATCTTCGTCGATGAGATCGACGCGGTGGGGCGGCAGCGCGGCGCGGGCCTGGGCGGCGGCCACGATGAACGCGAGCAAACGCTCAACCAGATTCTGGTGGAGATGGACGGCTTTGAAAATGACACCAACGTCATCATCATCGCCGCCACCAACCGCCCGGACATTCTGGACCCGGCGCTGCTGCGCCCCGGCCGTTTTGACCGCAAGGTCATCATGGATAACCCGGATGTGAAAGGCCGCGAGGACATCCTGAAGGTGCACACGCGCGGCAAACCGCTGGCGGGCGATGTGGATGTGACGGCGCTGGCCAAAATCACCGCCGGCTTCTCTGGCGCAGACCTGGAGAACCTGGTGAACGAAGCGGCCATCCTGGCCGCCCGGCGCGGCAAGAAGACCATCGGCATGAGCGAAATGCAGGAGAGCATGGAGCGCGTGGTGATGGGGCCGGAACGCCGCAGCCGCGTCATCAGCCCGGATGAGAAAAAGCGCATCGCCTACCATGAAGCGGGCCATGCCATCCTGTTCCATGTGCTGCAATATACCAACCGGGTACACAAAATTACCGTGATCCCGCGCGGGCAGGCGGGCGGTTATGTGATGCCGCTGCCCGAAACGGACATCTTCCTGAAGTCCCGCGAGCAGTTCCTGGATGAAATTGTGGCCACCATGGGCGGCCGGGCGGCGGAAGAAATCATCTACAACCAGTTCACCACCGGGGCCAGCGGCGATTTGCAGCAGGCCACCCGGCTGGCGCGGATGATGGTGACGCAGTTCGGCATGAGCGATAAGCTGGGCCCGCGCCAGTACGGCGCGAACAATGCGCCCATCTTCCTGGGGCGCGAACTGGGCGAAGTGCGCGATTACAGCGAACACTATGCCCAGGCCATCGACGATGAGGTGAAGAATATCCTCACCGCGGCTTACCAGCGGGCGTGCAGCATTCTGCTGGAAAACCGCACCCGCATGGAAGAACTGGTGCAGGCGCTGCTGGAACGCGAAACGCTGGACAGCACCGAATTCAGCGAGATCATGAATCGGCCGGCCGTGGCCTTTGACCTGGGCGCGGGCGACACCAACTGAGCCAGCGCCAGCCGGCGGGCAGGAGGGGTACGCAGTGCGTGCCCCTTTTGCGTGCTATTCCACGTAGCCCAGGGCCCGCAGGTTCTCCAGCACATCGGCGCTCAGTTCGGCCGCCGGGCTGCCGGCGGCGGGCTGCGTGTGGGCCACAAACTGCATCAACCGCTGATGCAGTTCTGCGGCCAGGTGCGGCTGCTGCTGCGCCAGGTTGTGCGTTTCGGCCGGGTCGCGCTCCACGTCGAACAGCGTTTCGATGTCCTCGTTGACGGTGGTCAGCTTGTGGCGGCCGGCCACCACCCCGCGCCGCACCTGCATCAGTTGCAGGCGTTCCACCGTGCGCGGGGCGCTCTCCCGCAGGATATTGAGCAAATTCACCGGCGGGAAGGCCTCCGAGAAGGCAATACCCCCTTCGCTATCCGGCTGGCCGTTTAACACCTGCGCCAGCGACAGCCGAGCATAATCATGGTCAGCGCCGGGCAGGGCCACCGCCCCGGCCGCCGCCAGCAGCGTGTGAAAAATGCGCCGCGTGCTGACCGGCGTGCTGAGCCGCTGCCCGGCCGGGAAGCCGTCCGGGTGCCACACGATGAGCGGCACATGCACCAGTTCCTGGTACACCACAAAACTGTGCCCCATATAGCCATGATCGCCGTGCCCTTCACCATGATCGGCGGTGATGATGACCAGGGTATTGGCCAGCGCCCCGGAGCGCTGCAAAAAGGCCAGCAGCCGCCCCAGGTGCTCATCCTGCTGGCGGATTTCGGCATCGTAAAAAGCGTCCAGCGTGCGCTGCTGCCAGTCCGCGAAGGGCGTTTCGGGCGGGCTAATCCAGGCTTCGGCATCGGCATTGAAGGCCGTCATAAAGCGGTAGGCGTGGCGGTCGCGGGCGATGTCGGCGGCCAGGTGCTGGAGGGCCGCCCGCGGCGGTCGATAGGGCAGGTGGGCCCCCATCAGGTTAAGGCAGGCGAACAGCGGCCGCGCGGCCCCGCCCGCCTGGTGCCGCTGCCAGTAATCGATCAGGTCATCGATGGAACGGGCGGTGCTGCCCTTAAAATTGACCAGCCGCGACCACACCGGCACCAGCAGCGGGTTCAGCGAGGCGCGGAATAAAAAGTCCGAGCGGGCGAAGCGGTTCGTCACCCGGCGGGCGACCTGGCGCATCCGGGTGGCGGCGGCGCGGCGCAGGTGGCTGCGGCGCATATCCACCGGGCGGTCGGGCGTGGCCCCGGCGTAATTGAAAAAATGATCAAAGCCGCGTTGCAGGCCGTTGTCCAGCACGCCCAGCAGCGGATTATTGCAAAAGGCCACCGTATGATAATCCGCCAGGCGCAGCAGTTCCGCCAGGGTGGCATGGCTGCCGGAGAGCGTCTGGTAGGCCTGGTGCAGCCCGTGCACGCCGGGGTAGGTGCCGGTGAACAGCGAGCCATGCGCCGGAATCGTCCACTGGGCCGGGGAGATGGCCCGGTCAAAGACGGTGGCGCGGGCGGCGAACGCATCCAGATGCGGGGAAGTCTCCCGCGCATAGCCATAGCCGGACAGATGATCGCGGCGGAGGGTATCCAGAACGATAAACAGCAGGTTGGGGGGTGTCATGGTGGCACGCTTTAGCAACGGGTGATCGATGTTGATAACGGCTACAGGATAGTCCTGCCGGCGGCGGGCGGCAAGGGTGCATCAGGCGGGGGGGGTGTGCTATGATGAAGGTTACAGGGAGGGAGGTGGCTGGTGGCGGCCGCGGGCGGCTGTCCTGGTTCAAGTGCCGTGCGTTATTCCACAGTATCAGGCACGGTGCCAGCCCACACGGAGACACAATACTGCCTTGAAAGGCTGGTAAGGCAGCATATAAGCTATGTCAATAGCCATCTCCTGTCGCAGCATATGTAGAAGCTGGAGGAATGAAGATGCTCTATTATGCTTTTGACTGGATAGTCCGGCGTGGAGACGACTTTGAGTGGGTCTTTGACAGTGAATATGAGGCGGCCCTGGGTACGGGTGGCCAGATTGGAGAGCTGATTTACTGGGATATTATGGTTGCGGTAGCTTCTGAAAAAGATCTCCAGCAATTTCGGCAGGTGCTGGCAACAAAGCTGGTGATTCGTGGCGCATATCCCATCAGTGAGGAGCAATTCAAAGCCTGTCGCAAAGCGATATGCAGGTCAACAATTGGTATTACAGAGGATGGCAGGCCTGTATTCGACCTGCGCGGGATGCTTGATCTATTTATTGGGGTGAGTGAGCGCAACGAAGCAGTGATCGAAAAGATGAAAGCGGAGGAGTGGATGGCGCGATCTCCTGCAACTGCGCCCGCTATTATCACACCGGCATCGCCTCCTGGCTGAGCCTGGATCCGTTTGAGGGCGCGATATTACAATCCGGCGGCAACGGGGATGTGTGGACGGGGCGAGGTGCGCTGGACATGGCGGCCAGCCTGGCGCTGCGCCCTCATTGGCGCGAGTCAATGATAGATGAAGAAGGCATAATATGATGCTACGAGGCTTCCTACCGCTCTTAGGTCTGATTTCAATGGTGGTCATTCTCGCGCTAAGTTATCTCCGTAACCGACGTGAGGCGATCCGTCATTTGCGGGCGAACAGCCAGATGATTCAAACCTCAAGGGGTGACGTAGAGTACGCAGTGGCGGGCGAGGGATACCCGGTCATTATTTTGCACGGTATGGGGGGTGGGTATGAACAAGGGCTATTGGTCGGCACCCTTTTTGATCTGAGCCAATATCGTATGCTTGCCATCACCCGCCCCGGCTACCGCCGCACCCCTCTTACGACGGGTCGCACCTTCGAGGAACAAGCGGATGCGATAGCAGAGGTATTAGAAAGGCTAAACATTGCGTCAGCCGCTGTACTCGGTCTTTCCGGGGGTGGACTGGCTGCCATTCAGTTCGCCATGCGACATCCCAGGCGCTGTCGGTCACTGGTACTGCTTTCCGCTCATGGACCTGCCACACTCGACTTCTTGCCTGACCGCAAGCTTTTATGGCTGTTTAAGGGGTTGGTGTTTGCCGACTTCTTGATATGGATGATCCTCAAATTACCGATAAAAATCGTGTTCGGATTGGAGGGAAGCTCTTTGCGGCACTTCGAGGTTCCAGAAAAATTAAACCTCGCCCAGAGGTTTCTACAAGGTGTGTTTCCTGCGACCGATTGGAAAACAGGAACCCACAACGATATTGAGCAGTTATTCGAGCTTGAGGAAAAACCGGAGTGGTTGTTAGAAACAATTGCGGTGCCGACACTTATCTTACATAGAAAACGCGACCAAATCGTGCGGTTCGAATCAGCACAGCGCCACGCTCAACGCATCCCAAATGCCAAATTAATCGCTTTTGAGGAGGGTACCCATTTGGCATTTGTAACTCACGGTTCTGACGTAAGCCATTGCCTGGAAGAATTTTTAAAGTAACCTCTGTTTTGGTAACGAGCATCGAACTGATGGGTTGATTCGCTGAGCCTGTCCGCAAACATCGAGAGCGTCGTCAGTCCGGTATGTAGCTCGAACTTGCTGCTATTCATCTCCTTGTAGAACGGGCAGGCGGTGTACAGCTCGTCGATGCGCCGCTGGATCAGCAGCGTCCGCTCATCTTGCGGGCGCGGGAGGTAGTACACCCCGGACCGAGGCACACTCAACAACGCACATTGCGCCACCACCCTCACCTCGCCGTGTTCCCGTTCCACTAATGCCATCCGCTCGTCCCTGCTCAGCGAGCTGGCTAGCTTTTTTTCAGCCAGCTTAACTGCGTCGTCAGACGGCCGATCTTAGCGTAGAGTACCTGCTTTTCCTGTTCGTGGGCGGCTTCTTTCGCTGCCCAATCGGTTTCCTTTGCACGACTGAACAGGCTGGTCATTCCCGACAGCGCGTGGTCGCGCCACGGCGTAACCAGGTTCGGATGGATGC
>JALOOI010000312.1 GCA_025454495.1 Anaerolineae bacterium | reverse complement strand
TACAGGGCCGTCATGTTCAACTGGACGAACCACAGCAGCGCCACCTCGCGCCACTGCCGCCCGGTGAGCGCGATGCCGGCCAGCGCCAGCAGCAGCAGCCCGCCAAAATAGACCACGTGCAGCGGGCGGCCCACCTGGTCGAACAGGCCGCCGCTGTAGGCCGCGATGACCTCAATATCCTGCTTGGCCACCGTGCTGTCCTGGCGGATGACCAGGTTGCCGGCGGCATCCAGCGTAAAATCTTCGCCCGGCAGCGGGTTACGGCGCGGGGCCACCTCCATGCTCCAGTGCACCTGAAATTTCACCCACAGCAGCTCCGGGATTTTTTCCGGGTGCCGGCGCAGCCAGTCCAGGCCGGCCTGCAATAAAAAGGCATTGCGGGCGTAGGGATCGGTGATATTTTCGCCGCCGGGGGGCGGGTCTGACCACTGGACATCGTAACCGGCGCGGAACAGGGGGATGGTCTGGTCATTGGCCCCCTGGAAGATATTTTCGCCGCTGTTGAGCGCCACCGCCACGAAACCGCCATACAGCCCGTAGCCGCGCAGCATCCACGGCAGCAGCACCGCCAGGCTGAGGAGCGCCACCGGCAGCAGGCGCAGCACCGTTTGCGCCAGGGACAGCCGGAACAAAAACCACACCGCCACCAGCAGCGCCAGCGGCGGCAGCAGCGCCCGCCCCAGGGTGGTCACACCCAGGATCACCCCGCCCAGGACGGCCAGCAGCAGCGTGCGGCGCGTCAGCGCGGGCTGCCCGCGCAGCAGAATCATCACCAGCAGGAAGGCGTGCAGCAGCGTCATGTACAGCGCGGTATCGTTCAGCGTTAAATTCTGGAACACCAGGTAGGGATAGCCGGCGTAAAACAGCCCCCCCAGCAGGCCCACCCGTGCCCCCATCGGCCGCGGGAACAGGCGCACGGCGATATGGTACAGCAGCAGGATGGACAGGGCATCCAGCGCGGTGTGGAACAGCCCCACCGACCAGCCGCTGCGCCCGGCCACGGCATACACGGCGGCCAGCGCATAGCTGTACAGCGGCGGGATGATGGCATCCGGCACGCCGGCCACGCGCCCGTAAACGCCGGTGGCCAGCAAATTCCCGGCATAAATATCGTAAGCGGTGGAGCCGTGAATTTGCCCGGTGTCCTGATACTGGAAGATGTGGGGGAACAGCGCCAGCGCCGCCAGCCGCACCAGCACCGCCAGCAGCAGCACCGCCGGCAGGGCATAACGCCAGCCGCGCCCGTGCTCAGTGCCAGTCTCAGTCTCAGTCTCAGGCTTTGCGGGCATAAACCACCACCCCGGAGGCTTGCAGCAGCTTCAGCCGCACCAGCGCCGTATCCAGCGCCCGCACCAGCCGCAGCACCGGCAGCGCCAGGGCCGTGGGCAGCGCCACCTGGTGCGCCAGGTAGCCGGTGATGGCCGGGTGCCAGTGCAGGCGTTCGATGACAAACTGCTGCTGCACCAGCGTCAGCCAGTCATGGTCACGGCCGGCCCCTTCAAAGGGCGACAGGCCTTCGGCGGCCATGCTGGCCTTGATGCGGGCCGGGGCCTGCGTCCCGAAGCGCAGCAGCCCGCGCACTTTGTCCCGGTAAGGGGTGTGCGTGGGCAGCAGGAACATGGCGGCCGCCGCCAGCAGCGCCGCCCCGCCGGACACATCGCGCACTTCGTCGTTAATCCACAGCCGGCCGCCCGGCTTCAGCGCCTGGTGCAGCGTGGCCACCACCGCCGGCAAATCCACCAGGTGATGCAGCGTGCCCTGGATGACGATGGCATCATAACTGGCGGCCGGCAGCGTGAGCCGGTTTAAATCCGCCGGGGCATAGGTGAGGCGGCCGGTGATGCTGTCCTGAACGCTGGCCGCATACTGGCGGGCCACCGCCAGCGATTTCGTGCTGATGTCCAGCCCGGTGGCGTGGGCCCCGCGCTGTGCCAGCGCCAGCGTCAGCCAGCCGGACGCGCAGCCGGCTTCCAGCACCTGCATTCCGGGGGTGATTTCGGCCAGCAGCGCGTCAATGTGCGGGGCGTGCAGCAGGCGGTTATGCCACAGATGGCGATAATGGGCCCAGTCCGGCGGGAGCTGCTGCGCCATGCGTTCAGCTTCAGCACCCCACACCTCGGCTTCCTGTTCCAGATGTTGTTGATAGGACATGCGTCTGGCATCCAGCTTCTGATGAAATATCGGCCGGCATTGTAAAGGCCGCGCCAGCCATCCTACAATGCCCGTATCACCCGCGCCGGGTTGCCGGCGGCGATGACCCCGGCGGGAATGGCCCCCGTGACCACGCTGCCCGCGCCGATCACGCTGCCGCTGCCGATGCTGGCCCCCTTCAAAATGAGCGCCTGCATCCCGATGAAGACATCATCGCCGATGCTGACGGGGGCGGTTGCGCCGGCGGTGGGGTGCTGCTGCCGCTGCTGTGCTGCCAGCGGGTGAAAATCGGTATCCACAATGACGCTGTTGGCCCCCACCGTCACGCGCCGGCCGATGCTGATATGCTCCTCGCAGACGATGGCCCCGCCGGTCAGGCCGAAATCATCGCCGATGAGCAGCACCGCCCCCGCCCGGCGCGTGCTGAGCAGGCAGGGATGCGCCGGCCCCAGCGGGTTGCTGCGCCGGCTGGAACGCAAACTCAGCCGCGCCCCGATCCGCAGGGTGCTGCGGCGGTGCTTCTGCCAGATGGGCAGGCCGTACAACTGCCAGCCGGGCCCGATCTCAATCCCGCTGCCACGCAGGCTGAGCCAGGCCAGCGGCAGCAGCAGCAGGCGTTCCAGTTCATTCCGCGCTTTCCAGGGCATATCCCACGCCTGGCGCAGCAGCGGCTCCGGCGATGAATCAGGGTCAGCGGGCAGCATGGCAGGGCCTTTCTACACAGCGGCACAGGATACCCCACAACCATACCCGAAGCGCCCCCCGGCCCGCAAATCCCGAATCATACCGGCGCGGGGCGGGCGGTGGAACTTTTCGGCCGCCACCTGCGTTATCATAAAGGTAACTGGCACCGTCATCGCTGACAGAACACCGGCCCCGGGCCGGCTCACAGGGAACGAAGCATCATGGGACCCACCCGCCGCACTGCCTCCGCCCGCCCCCACGCCCCGCGCGGCCTGTGGGCGCAGGTGCGCCTGCTGCTGCTCCAGCCGGGCGCTTTCTTCCGGGCCTATCCCCACGGGCAAAGCTGGCTGGCCGTGGCGCTGCTGCTGATGCTGCTGAGCGGCTTCAGCGAACTGCAACGAGACAAACGCCTGCCGTCGGGCACGGGCGCGGATGCGGCCGCGCTGCCGTCCCCGGCTGAAGCCGTGGTTGACCCCGGCCTGCTGCCGCCCGGTGAAGCCTTCCCCGGCGATTTTGGCACCTCGCCGCTGCCGCCGGGTGATCCGGGCGCACCCCTGCCGGATGCCGCGGGCAGCGCCGGCGACCTGACGGCTGACCTGGGGGCGGTGCTGGTGGCCGGCAGCCGGCTGCCGGTGCTGTGGGGCCTCACCGCGCTGCTGCTGTGGCTGGCCGCGCTGCTGTGGCGCGTTAAATTTCGCGCCGGCGATGCGCTGCGGCTGGCGGTGTGGGTCAGCGTGCCCCTGGGGCTGATGGCCGCGCTGCAACTGGCATTCTATGCCGCCGGCGGCCGCGCCGGCCTGCCCGGCCTCACCGGCTTCCTGGATGAATGGCCGGCCTATGCCACCCTGCCGCCGCTGCTCCAGAGTGGGCTGCTTTCAGCGGCCGGGCGCGGCACCCTGTTCGATGCCTGGTGCGCGGTGCTGCTGCTGCTGGCCGCGCGGCGGGCGGTGCGCGTCCCCGGCGTGCTGGCCGGCGGTGTGCTGCTGCTGTGGCTGGCCGGCCTCATCCTGCTGCCCATCGCCACCGGCGCGGTGCCGGTGGTGTACCCGGAGCGCGAACTGCCGCCGCTGCTCACGCTGCCCCCCGCCG
>JALOOI010000099.1 GCA_025454495.1 Anaerolineae bacterium | reverse complement strand
CACGGTATCGGCCGTATCGCCGTCAGCGGTGTTGATGACATCCAGCCCGTCATCGCCCACGCTGCCGGCATTGCCCCCGGCGATGATGTTCGCGTCGGCCGGTGCGCCATCGGTGATGGTATCCGCGGCATCGGCGCAGGTGGCATCGGTGCAGGCGGCGCTGGTGTTGTTGCTGCCGCCGTAGATCGTATCCGCCGCGCTGCTGTTATCGACGATGGTATCTGCCCCATCGGTGCCGGTGCCGCCCGTCGCGTTCAGATTGCCGCCGTACACGGTATCGCTGCCCGTGCCGCTGAGGGTGATGCTGTCGCTGCCGGTGTCATCGTCGGTTGCGCCGCCGCTGTTATCGCTGCCGCCGTAAATCACATCGGAGTCAGCATCGCTGTCGGTGATGGTATCGCTGCCGCTGCCGCCGTACACGGTATCGCTGCCCGTGCCGCCATCCAGCGTATCGTCACCCGCGCCGCCGCTGAGGGTATCATCCCCTGCGCCGCCGACCAGCGTATCCGCGCCGGGGGTGCCGGTCACGGTATCGGCATGGGCCGACCCCGTGACCTGGTTAAACGTGCCGATGAGCAGCAGCCAGAAGCTGTTATCGCCAAACACATCCTGATGCGCCGCGGTGTTGTTCAAATCGACCGTGATGCCGCTGCCGGCCGCGCTAAAATCCAGTGCGCCGCCGGTGCCGCTGTCTTCCACCGTCCAGTAACCACCGATGCCGGCCAGGAACTGATAGACGTTGCTGCCCGCGCCGCCCACCATCTGGTGGCTACCGGTGGCAGTGGTGCCGCCCGCGCCATCCAGGATGAAGGTATCGTCGCCGCCGCCGGTGATGATGGCTTCTACGCCGGTGACGGTATCGGTGCCGCCGCCGGTGATGGTGCCGCTGTCGCCGGTGATGGTCACGGTGAGCGCACCGGGCGAGGCCACCGTGGTATCCACGGCATCGAAGCCCGCGCCGCCATCAAAGGTATTGCCGCCGCCACCATCGAACAGGTTATCATCGCCGTCGCCGCCGTTGAGCGTATCCTCGCCCGCGCCGCCCACCAGCGTATCGGCTCCGGCCGCGCCGGACAGCGTATCGTTGCCCGCGCGGCCGGTCAGCCAGTCGTCGCCATCGCCCCCGTCGAGCAGGTCATAACCGGGGCCGCCATCCAGCGTATCATTGCCCGCGCCGCCGAACAGCGCATCCTCGCCGGAGCCGCCATAGAGCGCATCATCCCCATCATCACCGAGCAGGGTATCATCGCCGGGCCCACCGCTGAGGTCATCATTGCCCGCGTAGCCAATGAGGGTATCATCGCCCCCGCGGCCATCGATGTTATTGACGGCATCGGTGGCATGGATCATCTCCGGGCAGTCGGTGCCGGTATAATCCGGCGCGGGGATGGGCACACCGGGGCCGGTGAAGGGGCTGCCACTCATGACGCGGGTGAAAGGGCACACCGGCGCAGCGGCCACCACCGGCAGCGCTTCTGGCGGCAGCGCCGCGGGGCCATCATCTTCGGCCGGCGGGGGCACCGGCGGGCCCGCGGCGATGAGCAGCCACAGCAGCGGGCTGCGGCAGGCCGGGCCCGCGTCGCGCTGCACAAAGAAGACGTGCAGCATCCCCGGCCGGGTGGCGGCTACCACGGCCGCGGCATCTGCGCCGACCCGGATGACCGGCAGGCGCACCATGGCGCTCATATCGGCCGCGATGTAATCGCCGGTGCCGGTGCGGTTCGCCAGGCGATACAGCACCGGCCAGCCGGGCGGAGCTTCCTGGGGGCGGCGCAGCGCCTGAATGGGGAAGGCATAGGCTTCGGCGGCCGGCATCCCCCGCCAGCGCACTTCGCCCACGCTGTTCGCGGCCAGGATGGCCGGAGGTTCGCCGGCGGGGGCCGCGCACAGCGGCAGCGCCAGGGCCGCCGGGTCGGCCGGCGCATCCGCCGCCAGGGCCGGGGCCGCCAGCCCCGCCAGCAATAACAGCGTCCCCATAAGATAGTATAAACGCATGGCCGCCCCCGCTTTATGCTTCATTAACAATAATTACCTTCTGCCTTTCATTATAGGAGCCAGTGCCGGAATATACCAGTTAAAAAGGCGTTGTCGTTGGATAAAGGCCCGTGCCAGGGGTGACATTACTCACTTTCGCTGCACCAGTTTAGTGCGTCCGCGCCGGCAGGCGGTATAATCAACGCAGTCCATAGCGGCAGGGGGGAAGACTGCCCATGATTTTACAATTTGCCTCGCGCACAACCGACTCGCTGGAACATATCTGGGAAGATTATGTGATGAAGCGGGTGGCCGGGACGTTCCTGGTGGCGGTGTATCTGGTGACGATTGTCGTCATCGAGATCAACCGCCAGGGCTGGCTGCCGGCACCCTTCAACACGCTGCCCACCAATCACTTCTACGCCGTCGAAATTGCCTTTACCGTGCTGCTGTTTACCGAAGTCGTCAGCCTGGTGCTGGGCCTCACCCGTTCCTTTTCGCGCTCCATCGGCATTCAACTGGAAATTTTATCGCTCATCCTGCTGCGCGATACGTTCAAGCAGTTCACCTACTTCAGCGAGCCGCTGGTGTGGGAGCAGGTGAGCTACAGCCTGGCCCCCATGGTGGCCGATGCCGTCGGGTCGCTGAC
Source organism: Anaerolineae bacterium (assembly GCA_025454495.1). GTDB lineage: Bacteria > Chloroflexota > Anaerolineae > Aggregatilineales > Phototrophicaceae > JALHOR01. The sequence continues at coordinate 11,543 of JALOOI010000099.1, read as the reverse complement.
GCTGTTCGTCATCATCGCGTTTTACTACCGGCTGCACCGCAGCCGCCAGATCACCCGTGATGAAGGCGACCAGGTGCAGTTTATCGCCTTCAAAAAGCTCACGGCGCTGGGCCTGCTGGTGGTGTTCGCCGCCATCGGGCTGATCGACCTGGTGCGGCTGGTCTCCGGGCAGCCCACGTTCCCGTTCTTCGAGACGTTTTACACCGTCCTCATCTTCACCGATGTGCTGATGGTGCTGCTGTCGCTGCGTTACAGCATCGACTTTGCGGTGACGTTTCGCAATTTTGGCTATTCGGTGGTGACGGTCTTCATCCGGCTGACGTTGATCGCGCCGACGATCATCGGCGTGCTGATGGCGGTGGGTACCGGCTTATTCGCCCTGGCGCTGACGCTGGCCTACAACCGCAGCGGCCTGCTGATGATGAAAGCCGCCACCCGCGAAACGCACCGGGTGGCTGAACCTTAAGCCGCGGGCGGGTGTGCGCTATAATGCCGCCAGAGTGTATCGGCCACCGGCCGATCAAGCACAGGAGGCACTATGCGCGATGTCGCCATTATTGGAATCGGGCAAACGCCCATCGGAGAATTGTGGACGCAGAGCCTGCGGGAACTGGCGGTGGAGGCGCTGCGCCGGGCGCTGGACGATGCCGGCCTGGAGCGCCTCCCGGAGGCGCTGTATATCGCCAATATGCTGGCCCCGCGCCTGAGCGATCAGACGCACCTGGGGGCCCTGATTGCGGATTATGCCGGCTGGACGGGCATCGAAGCGGCGACGGTGGAAGCCGCCTGCGCTTCCGGCGGCATGGCCCTGCAAACCGGCATTCGCGCCATTGCCAGCGGCGCGGTGGACCTGGTGGCTGTGTGCGGCGTGGAAAAAATGACCGATGCCGCGCCGGCCGAGACCACCAGCGCCCTGGTGACGGCGGCCGATGCCGATTATGAAGGGCTGCACGGCGCGACCTTTGTGGCGCTGAATGCGCTGTTGATGCGGCGTTATATGCATGAATATGGCATCCCGCATGAAGCGTTTGCGCCGTTTCCCATCAACGCCCATCGCAACGCGGCGCACAACCCCAATGCCATGTTCCGCTTTGAAATTACGCCGGAAGGCTACCGCCGCGCGGCCGTCATCGCCGATCCCATCAACCTGCTGGACAGCTCGCCCATTTGCGATGGCGCGGCGGCCGTGCTGCTGTGCCCGCTGGAGATGGCGGCCGACCTCAGCCGGCAAACGCCGGTGCGCGTGCTGGCCAGCGCCGCCGCCACCGATGCGCTCATGGTCGGGGATCGTCCTCACCCGCTGGCGCTGCGGGCCGGCCGGCTGAGCGCAGAAAAAGCCTATGCGCGGGCGGGGCTATCGCCGCAGGATATTGATCTGTTTGAACTGCACGATGCCTTTTCCATCATGGCCGCGCTCAGCCTGGAGGCGGCGGGCTTCGCGGCCCCGGGCCGCGGGGTGGAACTGGCCGCCGGCGGCGACATCACCCGCGAGGGCCGCCTGCCCATCAGCACCATGGGCGGGCTGAAGGCCCGCGGGCACCCGGTGGGCGCGACCGGCATTTACGAAGTGGTGGATGTCGTCACCCAGTTGCGCGGCCAGGCCGGGCCCAACCAGGTGCGCGATGCTGAAATCGGCATGGCCCAGAACATCGGCGGCACCGGGGCGACCATCGTCACGCACATTTTACAGCGGGTGTCTTAGGGCACCCGGCCGGTAACGGCATCAGGCGGGCCGGGGGCAACCCCCGCCCGCGCCAGAGGAGCAGGCTGTATGAAACCACCCCGGCGAGATCGTACCGCGCTGCGGACGCTGCTGTTTTTCATCACCCTGGGGACGATTCCGCTGTATTTGCTGGGAATCGGGCTGTGGTTGTTTGCGCCGGCCCCGGCTGATGGCGGGCGTAACCCGCTGCCCGACCCCACCTGGACTCCGCTGAATGGCGCAGAGGCCACCTGGACCCCCCTGGGGCAGGATGGCGGCGGCGGCATGACTCCGGTCATTGCTACCGGCTTCCCCACGCTCACGCTCATCCCCACGCTGGATTTTAATTTTAGCCAGCCCACGGTGCCGGGCGGGGTGTTCGCGCCCCCCATCGGCAGCAACCCGGCCGCGACGTTTGTGGTGGGCACGCCTATTTTTGTGGCCACAGCTTCACCGCTGCCCACGCGCTTCATGACCGTGACCGTGACCCCGGCCCCCACGCTGGCCGCCAGCGCCACGCCCATCAGCGTCCCCACGAACCCGCCGGCCGTGAACCCGCCGCCGGTGGCCACCGTGCCGCTGCTGCTGCCACCGACCGATACCCCCGCGCCCTGAGCCGGCCATAGCCAGCGGGCGACTCATTGAGTCGCCCGGCCGAAAGGCCGCGGTACCTGGTTTACGCGCGATAGGGGCAGGTGTCGTATTCGCAGGTGGCGGCATCCACCAGCGCTTCGGGGCGGCCGCACACCCGGCAGGCGGCGGCCTGTACGGCCGTGCCGCTGTCGGCGGGGGCCGCTGCCGGCGCATAGTCGGCCGCGTGGCGGTTGAAGTGGCTGAGCGCCTGCATGGCCGTCATCAGCACCTGCGGGTCGGGGTCGGCCAGCGCCTGGTTGAGGGCCTCGCGGGCGCTGTCGTACTGCGCGTCCGTCAAACTGGCGACGTGCTCGCCCAGCATCTGCGCGGCCTGGGCCCGCACGCCCGCCTGAGGGTTGTGCTGCAAATGATAGATCACATCTTCAAAGGCGATACTCATTCGCTTCCTCCCGCGCCCGGTCAGGGCAGCGCATCCAGCCCGGCCGTCTGGATCAGTTCGCTGGCACCGGCGGCCGTCAGGTTCGCTTCATGGACGATGCCGTAAGGCAGTTGATGCAGGCGGGCATAGGCCGGCAGCGCCTGGAGCGTGGCCAGCACCTGCGCCGCCGGCAGTTGATCCAGCCGCACGCCGGCCGCGATGAGCGTTTCTTTGATGGAACTGGTGTTCTGGCGATGCATGGCCGCCGCCAGCAAAATGCCCGGCCCCACCAGGTCAGCATAGGGGATGGATTCCAGGTTGGTTACGCGCGGCTCGATGGCATAGGCGAAATATTGTTCGCTGCCCTCCTGGGGGCGGTTGTGGCCCAGCATGTTGGTCAACTGCACCTCAATGCAGATCAAATCCAGCAGGTTACGCAGCGCTTCCGGGCGGCCTTCGCCCACCTGGGCCGAAATTTTATAGGCCTGCTGCGCCACCGCCGCCGCGATGCTGGCCGCCCACGGCTGAAACCGCTCCAGCGGCGTATTCTGTTTGCGCTCGGCGGCAAATTTCCAGTCCAGCAGCCCCGTCGTCATGCTCAAAATTTCCACGATGCCGGTGCCGCGCAGGTGCGCCGGCGCATGGCTGATGACTTCCATATCCACGATGACTTTTTCGGCGGGCCCGGTGGATTGATAGCGCACCGTGCCGCCGGTACGCAGCGCCACGCTGGCGGTGAAGAAGCCATCCACGCTGAGCGCCGTGGGGATGAGCACCACCGGCAGTTGATGCTTCCAGCCGATGTATTTGGCCACATCCGCCGCCCGGCCGCCGCCCACACCATACACGACGCGCACCTGCGGCGGCAGCCCGCCGGCCAGCGTGTCCACATACCCGGCTTCCACCGTGTGCGGCTCTGCCTGCACCACCAGCGGCAAATCCAGCATGGAACCCACCGTCGCCCAGGCGCGATGCCCGGTGATGACAGCAGTCGGGCGATTTTCTTTCACCTGGGTGAGTGCGGTTAATTCCACACGGGGGATATTCCACAGGGGTTCCAGCATGGTTTCGGCCATCGGGTGTCTCTCCATCCGGGTGTAAGCGCCTGTCTCAATGGCTTAACTATAGTGCGAAATGCCGGGAATTGCCAGCGGTTGCGCCGTGCCGCCGCGCCGATGATGAGCGCCGGATAAGCGCTCCGGGGCGGTCTCTTATACGCTTCTATGTGGGCGGGGGGCCGGTTCGGCGGTATAATGCCGGTAGATGGTTGTGGAGTGGTGGTGATGACAGATTACGTGGCCCTGGTCGTGCAGGCACAGCACGGGTCGGCAGACGAGAAACATGCCGCCTTTAATGACCTGGTGGCCCGCTTTCAGCAGATGGCCTTTGCCCAGGCGTTGCGCCTGTTGCAGGATGTACACATGGCGGAAGATGCCACCCAGGAAGCCTTTTTAACGGCCTACCTGCATCTGGATCGGCTGCACGAGCCGGCCGCCTTCCCCGGCTGGCTGCGCCGCATCATCCTCACGCAGGCCGACCGGCAAACACGCCGCCGCACGCCGCCGCTGGAACTGCTGGATGAAGAAGTGACGGCCGACAGCGATGATGTCGATGGGCTGGTGGAAGCGCGGGATTTGCGGGCGCGGGTGTGGCAGGCCCTGGCGGCGCTGCCGGAGCATGAACGCGCCGTGACCGAAGGCTTTTACCTCCAGGGCGAATCGCAGCAGGAACTGGCGGAACGCCTGCAAATTCCGGTGACGACGGTGAAGAAACGGCTGCAATACGCCCGTGAGCATTTACGCAGCCTGGTGGGCGGGCTGAACGCGGCCATGGATGAAGTGATCGCCGGGGTGCTGCCGCCGCCGGCCGCACCGCTGCAAAAACAGCCCATCTACGTGTACCCGCGCCGCCGCCGCGATGATGGCAGCAGCCAGAGCTAGCGCCGGGCGGCCGCGCTGCTGCTCCATTTGTCTTCCAGCCAGCGCAGCGCTTCCTCGCGCCGGGTGAACAGCCCCTGCACCATGCCGGTACGCCGCCCGAAGCTGGTGACGAACAGCGCCAGAATGCGATTCATGATCGTATCGGGCAGGATGGTGGCGCTGTACCCGCTGAGGCTGGCCGCCTGCACCACGGCCGGGATTTCTTCCAGCCGGGCCCGCAAATAGGGTGTGAGGACGGCGCGCGGGTGCCCCATATCGTGCATCAGGTACAGCTTTTCCCCCGGCGGCTGCGCTTTCAACAGCGCCAGCTCATCAGCCATATAAGCATCAATGGTTTCGCGCTGCGAATCGCTGAAGGTATACACAATTACCTGCCCGTGGTGCAGGTTCTGGCGCGTGACCCCGCCGGCAAGCTGAATGATGGTATTCGCTGTCATTAAAAATGGCTCCTGCTGCCTGGCATCAGCCGCCAGTATTTTTATTAACAATAATAGTATATGCGAAAATAGCTGCCGGCTAGATATCCACTTCGATCCGCCGTAAGTGCCGCATCAGCCACTCCTCGGCCGCCGGGTACTGCACAAAGAAGCGCTGTTCGATGCGCGTGCGCCGCCCCAGCAGATGGATGAAGGTCATCACGGCGCGGCTCATGATGGTATCCGGCAGCACCACCGCGCTGTAGCCGGTGAGGCCCTGCTGCTGAATGGCCGCGGTGAGGTGTTCCAGCCGCGAGCGAAAATGCGCCGAAAAGGTGATCCAGCGCGTTTGCACATGCAGCAGCAGGTAAATGTTGCGGCCGGCGGGCACGGCCGCCAGCAGCGCCTGAAAATCGTCCAGCCAGGCATCCACGCTGGCCGCTGCGGGATAATGGCGCAGCGCGTCCCCCAGGGTATACACGATTAGCCGGCCGCCGCAGCGCTCTTCACGCCACAGGCCCGGCACAATTTCCCGCTTTTCCGGCATCGGCATCGTCATCTCATCGGCGACCGGCAGCAGCACCTTATACCCCGGCGCTGTGGGATTGAAGGACGCGCTCCATCCAGGTGGCTGCCTCATCATAACGGGTGAACAGGCGCTGCTCCACCCCGGCGCGGCGGCTGAAGCTGCCGGCGAAGATGGCGAAAATGCGATTCATCAGCGTATCCGGCAGCACCACGGCGCTGTAGCCGGTGATGTGGTGCGCCTTCAGATAATCGGCCACTTCACCCAGGCGGGCGCGAAAATAGGGCGTGAGCGCCACCTGCGGGCTGGACAAATCATGCAGCATATAAAGGGTTTGGCCGGCGGGCAGGTCGGCCAGCCCGTGCAGGGCATCGTTGATGTAAGCGTCAATATTGGGCCGTTCCGCATTGTGGAGCGTGTACAGCGTCCAGCGGCCGGCATAGCGGCGCTCACGGATGACCGCCGGTGTCAGGTGTTCGAGGTCGCGCTCAGGCATAAGGCCCTCCCGGTCATGGTTACTCAGCGGACGATAACGGGCGACAGGCAGCGGGCGGCCGGGCGAAGAAGAAAGAAGCTGCATTGCTTTAAGTCTATCTTTACGATGCTAAAATGAACATGGCGATTTTATCTCATTTTGCACAAACCCGGCCTGGCGGCTAAAAAAGTGGACAAATGTTCTGACAAATGTCCACCTTTTTCGTGAACAGGCGTGCTATCCTGAAAGCATTCGGCCGGGCGCTGCGCTGCGGACATGGCTCGATGCGGAGCATCGTACAGCCAGCACCGCCAGCAGCCGGAGGGCGAAGCAGCAGCGCCACCGAATCACCGTCCGGCCCTGGACGGGCACAGCACACACACGCATAGAGCCGGTGGCTGAGAGAGGGTTATGGCACAGTATACGCTGGAGGACAAAATTCAGGCGCTGGACGCGCTCCAGGCGCACGCGGGCGATGTGGCCGCCGCCAGCCAGATGACCGGGGTGGCGGTGGCCCGGCTGCGCCGCTGGCAAAAGGAAGCGGCCGAGCTGTATGCCGCCCACCGGGAGCAGCAGCAGGCGCGGGCCGAGCACACCATGAGCCAGGTGCAAAGCCGCCTGGCAGAAGCCTCGCTGCGGCTGGTGAAAGCCATGGATGATGACCGGGTGGACAAAGCCCCCCTCAACCAGGTGGCGGCCGCCCTGGGCGTGGTGATCGACCGCTATTTAAAGCTGTCCGGCGATGCACCGGCACAGCAGGAACAGGTGATCCGCTTTGAATACACAACGCCAGACGGTGCCGTTGCACCTGCCCCACCCTGGGCAGGTCACGATTCTGAGTTCGACCGCCCGCTTCCGGGTGGTGGCGTGCGGCCGGCGCTTCGGCAAGACCGAGCTGGCGAAGCTCATCCTGGCGGAACAGGCCCTGCGCGGCGGCCGGCGCACCTGGTGGCTCGCCCCCACCTACCCGATGGCCAGCCAGGTCTGGAAGGATTTGAAGGCGACGATGCGGAACGTCTGTGGTACGACGATTAGCGAAGCCCTGCACCAGATGGATTTTCCCGGCGGCGGGTCGATTGCCATTCGCAGCACCCACGCGCCGGATCATCTGCGCGGGGCCGGGCTGGATTTCGCCGTGCTGGATGAAGCGGCCTTTATGGAGGCGCGGGTGTGGTCGGAGGTGGTGCGTCCCATGCTGCTCGACCGGCAGGGCGGGGCCATCTTCCTCAGCACGCCCTGCGGCCGCAACTGGTTTTACGATCTGTATCGCCTGGGGCTGAACGCGCAGGAGCCGGCGTGGGCCGCGTTCCATTTTACCTCGCTGGATAACCCGCTGATCGCGCCGGCGGAATTTGACACCATCCGCCGCACCACCCCGGAGCGCATCTGGCGCTCTGAATATCTGGCGGAATTTGTGGACGATGCCGGCCAGGTGTTCCGGGGCATTCAGGAAGCCGCGACGGTGCCGCTGTCGCCGGTGCCGCAGCCGGGGCATCGTTATGTGCTGGGGGTGGACTGGGGCCGCGAGCAGGATTTTACCTGCCTGGTGGTCATCGACGCGACCACACAGCAGATGGTGGCGCTGGAGCGCTTCAATAAGATTGGCTGGCAGCTTCAGCGCGGGCGGTTGCAGGCGCTGGTGGACGTGTGGCGGCCGCAGGTGATTTATGCCGAAGCCAACAGCATCGGCAGTGTGAATATTGAAGCGTTGCAGGCCGAAGGGCTGGCCGTGCGCCCGTTCATGACCACCGCCCGCAGCAAGCCCCCGCTGATCGAAGCGCTGGCGCTGGCCATTGAACGCGGCGACCTGGCGCTGCTGGCGGATGAGGTGCTGCTGCATGAACTGGGGGCTTATGCGCTGGAACGGCTGCCGGGGGGCGGGTACCGCTACAGCGCCCCGGCCGGCGCTCATGATGATACGGTCATCGCGCTGGCGCTGGCCTGGCACGCGGCGCAGTCCGGCGGGGTGAGCCTGGACTTCGCCTGAAGCACGGGCGGCCCTACAGATACTGCTGCACAATGGCCCGCAGTTCCGCGGCCCGGTGGCGAAAGGTGTGCTGCTTCAGCACGCGGGCGCGGGCCGCCTGCCCGGCCGCCTGCCGTACCGCCTCATGCGCCAGCAAATAGCGATAACGCTCCACCGCTTCCTCCGCCGAATGCACCACAAACACCTCATGCTCCGGCTCCAGCCACAATTCCAGCCCCGCATACGGGTTGGAGACCAGGCAGCAGCCCATGGCCGCCAGTTCAAAGGGGCGCATGGACGATGAGCCGTACAGCCCGGCATGAGCCTGGCGGGTGATGCACAGGTTCAGCCGGCTGCGGGCGGCATATTCCCGCAGGCGGCTAAAGCTGAGGTAGGGCAGCGTTTGGGCCCGGCCCAGGGCGTGCAGGCCGGTGCCGCGCACGGCAAAGCGGGCCTGCGGCAGGCGCTGCGAGGGCACGGCCAGCATGGCTTCGATCCAGTGGGCGCGGTATTCGCTGCCATGCCCGTAGAAGAACACATCGAGATCCTGGGCCGGCACGGGCAGTGGGCTGTACACGTCCGGGTCGGCGGCATACCACAGCGTATGCGCCCGCCGGGCCCCCATCTGCTCCAGCAGGGCCGCGCCGCCGGTGCTGTTGCTGATGAAGGCCGCATACTCGCTCACGTCTGCACCCTGATAGATGCGAAAACCGGAGGCAAAACCCTGCATGGCCGGCAGGCTGGCGGGAATATCGCCATCGTAATACAGCACCGGCTTCCCATGCCGGCGGGTGATCTCGCCGGCCACCCCGCGCAGATGATTCAGCGGCACGGTGAGGAAGATCACCGCGTCAATATCCGGCTCCTGCGTCAGCAGGCGATCCAGATGGCGGGCCCACAGCGGGGCGATGAGCGTTTGGGCGGCGGTGCGCGTCAGCCATTCGGTGCGGCTTTCTGGCGCAGCGGCCCCGGCGGGCGCGGCCGTCACCGGGGGCGGGGCCGGGCGCAGGCGGCGCAGCGCGTCGCGGGTGGCTTTAAAAAAATCGCCCTGCCAGCGGGCCGGGTTGCCGGCCGCCCGCCACCACAGCGACTCAATGGGCGGCCCCTGGTAGGGGGCCGCGATGACATCCACACCGCTTTCGTACAGCCCCTTCAGCAGCATCCACCAGGCCGGGGTGGCGCTGAACGGCTGCGTAATATCCAGCGAGGAGACGACGAACAGCAGTTTCATACCGGGGCCAGCAGGTCACGGATCAATTGCAGCAGGGCATCGCCCTGAAAGGGGCGGGAGACGAAAGCCGTGGCCCCGGCAGCGCGGGCCGCGTCCTGATCTTCTTTGCTGCTGTAGCCGGTGAGGATGACGATGGGCAGCGTTTGCGTGGCCGGTTCCGCCCGCAGCGCCCGGCACACTTCATAGCCGGTCATATCCGGCAGGTTCACGTCCAGCAGCAGTAAACCCGGCACCGCCGCCCGGCAGGCCGCCAGCGCCGCCTGCCCGCTGTTGGCCATCCTGACGGTATACCGATCCAGCTCCAGGAAGGCTTGCATAATTTCCCGGTTCATTTCATCGTCATCGACAACCAGGATACTGGCGGGCACAGTCATACACACACTTTCGGGCAGGTTCAATCGGGCGCTGCCTACTATAATGCCGCCGGCGGGAATTCGCCAGTGGCGCGGGGTGGCGGCAGCCCATACCCCCGCGGCGGGGCAGCGTACCCCGACCCCGGCCGGGGCCTGAACACCGAGGCACAGCGAAAAAAGGCACCCGGGCCGCCGGCCGCCCATCTGTGCGGCGGGGGCTGAAGGGCCACCTTCGCCTTCGCTGACCCCCAACCGGGCGGCCGGTGGCCCCGCCGTGCCGGTTCAGGGCACTTCGTGGCCGGTGGACGCTTCCCACAGGCGAAACCACTGCTGGCGGCTGAGCCGGATCGTCTCGGCCGCGGCGGCCGCCCGGATGCGCTCCAGTTTGCCGGTGCCCAGGACGGGCAGCGTTTGCGCCGGGTGCGCCAGCACCCAGGCCAGCGCCACCTGATCCAGCCCGGCCCCGCCCACTTCCGCGCCGATCTGCGCCAGCACGGCCCGCACGCGCTGCGCCCGGTCATCCTGCGCCGTGAACAGCCCGCCGCCGCCCAGTGGCGACCAGATCATGGGCGGGTGCCGCAGTTCCTGCGCCTGGTCCAGCGTGCCATCATACTGCGCGTCCAGGTGCGTCAGCGAAAATTCGATCTGGTTGGTAATGAGCGGGAAATCCAGCCGCGATTGCAGCAGCGTCCAGTGAAAAGGCATAAAGTTGGACACCCCGGCATAACGAATTTTGCCCGCCTGGCGCAGTTCGGTTAAGGCGGCGGCCACCTCATCCGCGTTCAGCAGCGGGTCGGGGCGGTGGATGAGCAGCAGATCGAGATAATCGGTATGGAAATGGCGCAGCGCCTGTTCGGCGGCGGCGATGATGCGCTCGCGCGAGGTATCGTAGTGGTGCATCGTCCACTGCGGGAACGCCCCGGCGGGGAACGCGATGCCGCACTTGGTGACGATCTCCAGCTTCTGGCGCAGGCCGGGGCGGGCAGCCAGGGCCGCGCCAAACACCGCTTCGCAGCGGTAGCCGCCGTAAATATCGGCGTGGTCAAACGTCGTCAGCCCCAGGTCCAGGCACTGTTCGATCCAGTCACCCAGCGCCTCGCGGCTGAGGCCCCACTCCAGCAGGCGCATGAGGCCGGGGATGATGCGGGCCAGGGTGAGGCCTTCGGCCATCTTCACACGAGTCGCGGTCGCGGTCGCAGTCATAGCAGGCACAGCCTTTCTCTGCATCCGGGATGCAGGCAGCACGTCCATTCACAGCTCACAGCGCCTCTATGATACCGCATCCGGCCGGGGATGGCCGGGGGATGGGGGCGGCTTTGCCCTCACCCCCGCGTGCCCCCCCTGCTACCATCACTCTCGCCCCCCGTGCGCCACCCGCGCATCCGCCGGCGGCGGCTCCAACCACGTCACCCACTGCCCCACATCCGGCACAAGATACGTCCCCTCATTCTCCCCTCGCCCCTTGGGAGAGGGGACGGGGGTGAGGGCCAACCCCGCCATCTGGTCGTACATCTCCAGAATGCTGCGCTTCGTCCGATACTCCCCGTGCGCGGCTTCGTCCTTGCGCTTGACGATGGGGAACGTCTCCAGGATGTAATCCACGTCGTCGCGGCTGATCTGGTACAGGTGGAAATACAGCGCGTCCAGTTCGCAGCGCAGCAGGAAGCGCCGTTCCTCGTCCCAGATGAAGGGCGGGCCCTGATAGCCGACATCCTGCGCGAAGGGCTGCAAATCCCAGGCCGTATACGTGAGTTCCAGCACGCGCGGCACGATGAACTCCAGCAGCGCGGGGTTGTAGGTAATTGGGGGAATCACTGGAGATTGTTCAATGATGTAATTCGAGAGATGTGTCCCCCCCATTTTCTGTCTTACGAGAAAATCAAAGATTATTACCTCGCCAGCGGACGGGATTTTCTGCCGCC
>JALOOI010000311.1 GCA_025454495.1 Anaerolineae bacterium | reverse complement strand
TTTAATCTCTTCAATCGTCATGATCCGGTCTTTCTGCGGGCAGCATGGTCGCATTTACGGCGCTGTATTGTCGCCAGCCGCGGGCAATTTTGCCAGTGCCGGATCGGGATCAGCCATCCCACGGACGAAAGAGCCGCCCCCGTGGTCGCGTCCGAAAAGTGATTATGACAGAAGATCAGGAGTGCTGCGGGTGGATATCAGCGTGGTGGTGATTGTGGGCCTGGGCGTGGTGGCGCTGGCGGCCATGTTTTTCGTGCGGCTGGATGCGCCGCGCTTCAGCCAGGCGGCGGCCATTGAGCGCATCAATGGCGATTTTTACCGCAACAAACTTCAGGCACAGCCGCATGTGCTGGTGGATGTGCGCACGCCGGGCGAATACCGGGGCGGGCATTTGCCCGGCGCGGTCAACTGGCCGCTGCCGGCCCTGCGCGAGCATCTGAGCGAGCTTACGCCGGGGGTGCCGGTGATCGTCTACTGCGCCAGCGGCAGCCGCAGCCAGAGCGCCGCGCTGTTCCTCAGCGGGCAGGGCATCGCGCCCGTGTACAACCTGGGCGGCATCGGCGCATGGCAGGCCCAGGGCCTGCCGGTGGAACGGGGCTGAGGCGGGCCGGCAGGGCCCACCTCAGCCGGGGCCGCTCAGCGCGGCCAGCTATACTGCACGGTGTAGGTGATGACCACTTCCTGCCCGGCCGGCACCTGCGCCCGGAATTCGATGCTGCTGCTGTCCATCTGCTCAAACGGCTGGCTGCTGTTGAGGATTTCCCAGTTGCTCCAGCGGAACAGGCGCTCCGGCACGCGAATTTCGACCGTGCCGCTCTCCTTGCGATTCCGCAGCCGGATTTCATACGTTTCCTGTACGACGCTGCCGGTGATGATCTGGAAATCGGTCTGGGTGCGCTCGCCCACCAGGTCGAAGGCGTTGCCCAGGTAAATTTGCACCGTTTCGCCCTGCGGCGTGTGGTCAATGGCGCTCTCACCGATGAGCAGCGCCGCGCCGTCCACATCTTCCTGATACACGCGCATCCGCCCGGCCGGCAGGGCCACGCCCGCGCCGCCTTCATCATCGGTGCTAAATTCCAGGTAATTCTGCACATCGGTGATGCCGGTCTGGCCGTAGAACTGGTCCGTGAGGATGTCGTAGTAGCCGTAAAAGAACGGGCTGCCATCGTAGACGAAGAAGGTGGTAGCCGGCACGCCGGGGCTGGTGACGAATTCGACCTGTTTGGTTTCGTTGTTGCCCACCGTCACCGGGCGGCCGATTTCGTACAGCTTGTATTCGTTAAAATCGCGCTGCTCGACGGCATTTTCTTCAAAGGCCGGCGCGGCCATGGCCACCCCGTCCATCACCATCCGTTCCGCTTCGGGGGCGCGGTTCACATCCCCGGCGATCAATTTCACTGTGGCCTCGCGGTAGGCGGTGCCGCTGTTGTTGCTCAGCGTAATCCAGCCATTCAAATCCAGCGACTCGTTATCCGCCGCCAGCAGCACATTGTAATCGGCCGTCCAGTTGATGCCGCCGGTGAGGTAGGTCAGTTCCACCTGGTTCGCGCCGGTGGCATCGGCATTCACCAGCCAGCGCAGCGTGGGCCGGGTGATGAGGCCTTCCGGCAGGTCGGGGAACTGCACATCGCGCACCTGGCCCGCGCCGATCACGCGCACCTGGCCATCGGCGCTGCGGAGGATGATTTCGCCGTTGCGCCCGCTGAGAAGCTGCCCGGTGAACAGGGTGCCATCGTCCACCGTCACCTGAATGGTTTGATCCAGATAGCGATTCAGCAGGGCGCTGCTGTCCACCAGGTCATAGACGTAATTTTGCTCGATGACGCGGGTGCCCTGCGCGTCCGTGAGCGAGACAAAATTGACCGAGGTGGCATCAATGAGCGCGGCGACATCGGTAAAATTGATGACGTTGCCGCCGGCGGTGAGGTCGAAGGTGCGCCGGTCACGCACCAGGGCGGTGCCCTGGTTGTAAATGGTGACGGCGACGGCATCGCTGGTGGGCGTGTCCTGCGCCTGGAGGACGCTGCCGGCCGGGATGAGGCTGAACAGCACGAACAATACGAACAGGGTCATTTTACGCATGAGGTGTGTCTCCCCTTGATACGCTGACTGGAATAAACACGGGCGGCGCGGGCGTTACCGCGCCACAAAGGTGGTGGTTACGCCATTGACGGCCACGGTGTAGCTGCCGGCCGGCAGCGGCCCCAGGTTCAGGCTGGCGCTGTAATCCAGCACAATCATCGGGCACAGCACATCCGCCGGCAGCAGCCGGAAAATGTCGATCTGGAAGGCGCTGTCGCCGCGCGTCTGCTCGATCTGCACCGGGAAATCGCAGCCGTCGGACTGATAGCCGCTGACGCGCACTTCATACTGTACCGGGTCGGTTTCCAGCGCCACGACAGTCACACTGTTGATGACGTGCGGGGCGCGGAACTGCCCCTCCGGGGCGGCCGGCGCGGTCGGCTTGCCGGGTAACTCCATGGTGGGCATGTAGCGATACACCTCCTCGCCGACGAGCACCGTCAGCGGCTGGTCGGCCGGCAGCCCGGCCGGGACGATGATTTCATGCTGCGTGAGGATGGATGGGCAGGTGACGACGGCCGCATCGTACAGCCGGTAGGCCTGCAACGTATACACCGTGTCACCGGGGGGCAGCCACAGGCGCAGCAGCAGCGGGTCGGCACAGCCGCCGGTGGTGGCCTGCACCGTCAGTTGCAGCGCAGCGTCCACGGTGCTAAAAGCGAGGCCGTCAATCTGAATATCTTCCTGGCGCGGCAGCGGCACCAGCATCACCGGGGGGACGGCCGGCGGCGTGCCGACCGGCTCAATGGCGGCGAAGCTGAGGCCAAAATAAGCATCATTGACGATGAGATACTGCGGCAGGGTGGCATCCGCCGCCAGCGTCAGCAGTTCCGGCACCGGCACGATCAGCTCAAAGGGCGTGTCGGTCATCATACAGCGTATGGCCGGGTTCAGCGTGCGATACAGATCGACGTACAGCGCCACGCCCACGCGCTGCACGGCCGTGCGCTCCACCGGCTCACAGGTGCCGGGCAGCCGGCCTTCAATACGCAGCGCCGCCGTCCCCGCCTGCTCGATCACGCTCACCGCCTGCACCGCGCCGGTCAGCCATTCCACCACGCCCACGCCGGCCGCCGGTTCCGGGGTGGTTTCCTGCGCTGCCACGGCCGGCACCAGCGCCAGCAGCAGCAGCCCGATCCAGTTCCGTATGTGCTTCATGCCACCCTTCCCTGTGCCCCGGCGGCCAGTCGGCCGCGCTCATGTAACGTTCAGTCAGGTGGTAAACGCTGCCCGCCCCGCTTTTGTTCCCCCCAATTATGGGGGTTTGTGAATTAAAGAATGATGTAGACTGAGAAAAGGTACAACCAGGCATGTTATAATAGCGTACATGTTCTACAGGAAACCATCTTCGGAGGAGTACTGATATGGGTTTCAGTTCACTGTTGCAAATCATCGCCATGGGCGGCTTCGTCATTGGCGCAATCGGGATCGCGCTGGTGGTAACGGCCGTCTCGCAGAACAAGCCAGTACGCGGCGGCATCCTGATGAGCATCATCGGCTTCGTGGCCGGGGTGCTGTTCATGATCGTTGGCTCCGGCCTGCTGGAAGTGGGGCCCACCCAGGTGGCGGTCATCTTTAACCAGGTGACGGGCAACCTGGAAACGCCGCGCCGTTCCGGTATCAGCGTCATCATTCCGGGGGTGCAGCAGGTCACTTTGTACCCCATCGGCCAGCAGGAATATACCATGTCCGGCCTGGCGGAAGAAGGCTCCCGCCAGGGCAATGATGCCGTGGAAGCCCGTTCCATCGATGGCCAGTCGGTGCAGATGGATGTGACCATCCTCTTCCGCATTGACCCGGCCACGGTGAACACCATTCACCTGGACTGGAGCGCCACCCCCGGCGGCTATGGCGAATCGCTCAT
>JALOOI010000098.1 GCA_025454495.1 Anaerolineae bacterium | reverse complement strand
AGTGCCTGCCTTGCCGCTGTAGCTCAGCCGGCAGAGCGACCGCCTTGTAAGCGGTAGGTCATGGGTTCGATCCCCATCAGCGGCTTTGTCCGGCAGCGCCGGATGCACATCATGGGTCGGTGTCCCGAGCGGCAAAGGGGGCAGACTGTAAATCTGCTGGCGGAAGCCTTCGGAGGTTCGAGTCCTCCTCGGCCCACTGAACAGGTTCGCCCTGTTAAACCCGGGGTCATCCTGTTATGATGACAATACGCCCTCGTAGCTCAGTGGTAGAGCGCAGTCTTGGTAAGACTGAAGTCATGGGTTCAAATCCCATCGAGGGCTTGCAACGGGATGCGTGCTGTTCATCAGCACGTTTTACTTCTGTGGATGGTGATGGATGGCGAAAAAAGGCAACCGCATTCTGGTGAAGCTCCGCAGTTCGGAAAGCGGACACATGTATTACACCTTCATAAACCGGCGCACAACCACCACCCGGCTGGAACTGCGCAAGTACGACCCGATCGTGCGTAAGCACGTCCTCTATAAAGAAACCAAGTAGGCTGCTGACCGGCAGCCGTTACAGGGGTGTAGCTCAGCTGGCAGAGTAGCGGTCTCCAAAACCGTTGGTCGTGGGTTCGAATCCTACCACCCCTGCCTTATACCACACATAAACACCGTCCTTAGAGACGGTGTTTATTTCTGGCCGTCATGTGGTAGAATCCCCTGGCATAACCCTGATTGTGGAGTGGAACATGGCTGCGGAAAATACATTGGAAGAAGCCGGGAAGCGCCGTCGTCGCAAACCCGCCGAAGAAACCGTGAATGCGGAAGAGGCCGGCGACCGGGGCGGTAAGGGGCAAATCACCCCCGGCCGCCGCAACCAGGAAGATGAACCGGAAGTGCCGGGGAATGCCGTCACCCGCCCCTTCTACCGGCTGTGGTATTATTTGCAGGATGTGCAGGCAGAACTGAAGAAGGTCATCTGGCCCACCCGGCCCGAAGCCGTGCGCCTCACGCGCATTGTGTTGATCGCCCTCATTATTTCGGCCATCGTGATGGGCATCATCGGCTTTTTGATGAACCAGTTCGTGACCCTGGGCCTGAATGTGCCGGTCATCCTGCTGGTGACGTTCATCATCATCACCGGCGTGGCCATTTACGCTTTCCGGCGCGACGGAGGCGGGCGGCGTGGCTATTAAGCGACGGGAGCAGGGGGCTGTGGCCAACGATAAGAAAAAGACTGGCGGGCAGGATTACGATCCCGATCCTATTGACCTGAGCCAGGACGACGACCTGCCGATTTTCCTGGACGATGGCACCGGCACCGCCGATGCTGCCGCCCGCGGCCGGCACTGGTACGTCGTACACTGCTATTCCGGCTACGAGAACAAAGTGCATCACGCCATCATGCAGCGCATTGAAACGATGGGGATGCAGGATCGCATTTTTGATGTCGTCGTCCCCACCCAGGAAGAGATCGAAATTAAGGACGGCAAGCGCAAGCCCATTGAGCGCCGCGTGTTCCCTGGCTACATCCTGGTGGAAATGGTCATGGATGAGGACTCGTGGTATGTGGTGCGTAATACCCCCGGCGTGACCGGCTTTGTGGGCATGGGCAACGACCCCACGCCGCTGCGCCCGGATGAAGTGAAGCAGATCATGACGCGCATGGACGAAGGTGCCGAACCGCGCATCAAGATCAACTTTAAGGTGGGGCAAAAAGTGCGCATCAACGGCGGGCCCTTTAACGACTTTATCGGCATGGTGGCCGCCATTGACCCGGATAAATCCAAAGTGCGCGTGATGGTGGACATCTTCGGGCGCGAAACGCCGGTGGAACTGGACTTCATGGAAGTGCAGACGGTGTAACCGCCCGCCCTCGCCCCTGACAGGCGAGGCATTGTGCGCTAAAATAGGCAGGTTGTACACGGGCGCAGGCGACTGCGCCTGTCTCATGTTCGTATATTCCCTGGCAGGGGTAAGAGGTAACACCATGGCAAAGAAAGTTAAGGCAATCGTCAAGCTGGCCATCAACGCCGGCAAAGCCAACCCGGCCCCGCCCATCGGCCCGGCGCTGGCGCAGCACGGCATCAACCTGATGGCGTTCTGCAAAGAATACAACGCCCGCACCGCCAACCGCATTGGCGAAGTGATCCCGGCGGAAATCACCATCTTCAGCGATGGCTCGTTCAAGTTCGAGCTGAAAAGCCCGCCGACCTCCTTCCTCATCAAGAAGCTGGCCAGCGCCCAGAAAGGGGCCAGCAACCAGCTTACGGAAACGGCCGGCACGCTGACCAGAGCGCAGGTGCGCGAGATCGCCCAGGTGAAATTGAATGATCTGAATGCGTATGACATCGATTCTGCCATGCGCCAGATCGAAGGTACCGCCCGCAACATGGGCATCAAAGTTGTCGATTAAACCCGTACTGAATGCGTGTTAACGTGGCAGGGGCCGCCCGCCCCGCATGACCACAGGAGAGAAAGCCATGCCCAAACCCGGTAAACGCACCGCCGAATTGATGAAACAGTTCAGCCGCGACACCTACTACCCGCTGAACGAAGCCATTGCCCTTGCCAAACAGATGGCCACTGCCAAATTCGACGAAACGATTGAAATTCACTTCCGCCTGGGGATTGACCCGCGCCACAGTGACCAGCAGGTGCGCAGCACCGTGCTGCTGCCCCATGGCCTGGGCAAGACCGTGCGCGTGCTGGTCTTCGCCCAGGGTGAAGATGCCCGCATCGCCCAGGAAGCCGGGGCGGATATTATCGCCGATGATGCCATCGTCGCCAAAATCCAGACCGAAGGCTGGATGGACTTCGATGCCGCCATCGCCGTGCCGTCCATGATGGCCACCGTCGGTAAACTGGGGCGCATCCTGGGGCCGCGCGGGCTGATGCCCAACCCCAAAGCCGGCACCGTGGTACCCCCCAACGATCTGCCGCGGGCCATCAATGAACTGAAAGCCGGCCGCCTGGAATTCCGCAACGACAAAACCGGCAACCTGCATATGCCGGTGGGCAAAGCCAGCTTTGACATGGACAGGCTGCTGGAAAACACGAAAGCCGTCATGGACGCGGTGACTGCCAACAAGCCCACCGGCGTGAAGGGCATTTACATCCGCCGCGTGGTGGTTTGCTCCACCATGAGTCCGGGCGTGCGCGTGGCGCTGTAACACCACCGGCGCAGCAGCAGCCAGACCAGCACCACCATCATCCGGCCGGGCGCGGTACCACCGCCCCGGCTTTTAATTTGCCCTTCAGCCGCGGGTGTTGAGGGTTTTGATGACGCGGGCCAGGAACAGCGGGCAGCAGGTATCAATGTGGTACTGAATATCCATTTCGCCGGCGGCCTGGTCATAGCGGCCGATGAGGCGCAGGCGCGGCGGGTGGCCATGCTCGCGGCACACCACCCCGGCCAGCCGGCGTTGCAGGCTGCTGCCCAGGTCCTGCTGTGTTTGCGCGAACAGATACTCAATCGCCTGCGGGTCTAAAAATGCGTCGTCCGGCGCATCCCCGCTGATGCCAAAATCGTATTCAATGTCAATCATGTTTCCGGGCTTTCCACGGCTTTCCGGGGCAGGCGCGGCCGCAGCAGCGCCAGCAGGCGGGCGCTCACCTCCTCGGCCGGGCGGGTGGCATCAATACGCTGCCAGCGGGCCGGCTCGGCCTGCATCAGGCTTTCGTAGCCGGCATACACCCGCTGATGAAAGGCGATCTCCATCGCATCCAGCCGATTCCAGTCTTCCGCCTGGAAAAGCTGTGCCTGGCGGCGGCGCAGCAGCCCGATCTCCGGCTGCACATCCAGGTAAAAGGTGACATCCGGTTGCAGGCCGCCGGTGGCGAAGTGCAAAATCTGGCGCAGCAGGGCCGTATCCAGCCCGTGGCCGTAGCCCTGGTAAGCCAGCGTGGAATCGGCATAGCGATCACACAGCACGATGCCGCCCCGCGCCAGCCAGGGGCGCAGCACCTGGGCCACCAGTTGCGCCCGCGAGGCGCAAAACAGCAGCAGCTCGGTGCGGGGGTGCATGGCGCTGTTTTCCGTTTTGTCCAGCAAAATCGTGCGAATCTGGTCGCCGATGGTGGTGCCGCCCGGTTCGCGGGTCAGCAGGACATCGTGGCCCTCGTCGCGCAGGGCGGCCAGCAGGGCGCGGGCGGCGGTGGATTTGCCGCTGCCGTCGGTGCCTTCCAGTGAAATGAACATCAATCAGCCTGCCCCGTCGTGGGCGCGGCGAGCAGTTTTTCCGCTTCCTGAAGCAGATATTTCACCCGCGGCGCATTCAAAAACGTGTAGTGCAAATCCGGCCGGCCGGCCAGTCCGTCCGCGGTGCGGTGCAGGGCGGCGGCCGCCTGGCGCACAAGCTGGACGCGGGTGGCTTCCGGCGGGCGGGTCATCAGCAGGGCTTCGCAGCACAGCCACACATCGCGCCCGCCATGGCTCAGTTCGTACTTCAGGGCTTCTTCCAGCGTGGTGGTGGCGGCGGGTTCGTCCAGGGTGTGCAGCGCTTTGCCCAGTTCCAGCAGGCCGCGCCCGTACAGCAGCGGGTTGCGGCTGCGTACCAGCCCGGTGAAGGCCAGCGCCTGCTCATGGTAGCGCAGCGTTTCGCCGGCCATGCCCAGGCCCTGAATAAACTTCAGTTGCAGCGTATCCGCCTGAAGCTGGTCACGTTCCACCTGGCGCGTGGCTTCCACCAGCAGCCCCAGGCCTTCATCAATTTGCCCCTGGTACATCACGCTCAGCGCCCGGTAGGCCCGCAGCAGCGGGTTTTCGATGCCGGTGGTGGCCTGGATGGTGAGCGCTTCATCGAAGGTCATCAGGGCGCGGTCATAGGCCATCAGCGACAGGTACACCTGGCCGATGAGGCTTAAATCCAGCACCTGGTAATGGCGGTAGCTGCGCTGATAATTGGCATCCAGCACGCGCTCCAGGTAGCCCAGGGCGGCCGCCAGGTCGCCACGCTGAAAGGCGATGCGCCCCAGGTAGGTGAGGGTGCTGCCCAGGCTGTGATCGTCGCTCTGGCGCAGCAGGGCATAGGCGCGTTCAAAATAATCCTGGCTGGCCGTCAGGTTGCCCTGGGCATAGGCCAGCCCGCCGGAGGCCCGCAGCAGCGCCGCCGCGCCGGCCCGGTCGGTGAGGTTGACGAATTCATTCACCTCCACCAGCGTCCGGGCGGCTTCATCGTAGCGCCCCAGGCTGGTGAGGGCCCGCGCCAGCATTTGCCCGGCCACCACCCGCGTCTTGCGCTGCGTTTCCACCGGCAGTTCTTTCAGCAGCATCAGCGCGGACTGGCTGGCGGCGCTGGCTTCGTCGTAGCGCCCCAGGGGATTCAGCGCCTGGGCCCGCAGCGTCCACAACTGCGTCACCACCGGCAGCGCGGCATCGCGCGTCACATTGCGCGAGAGCGCCAGCCCGCGATCATTCAGCACCAGCGCTTCCGTCAGCATCCCGCGGTTCAGCCGGTTTTGCACCGCTTCCAGCCAGGTATACAGGGCGGTGATGGTTTCGCCGCCGGCTTCGAACTGTTCGGCCAGCACGCTGTAAAATTCGGGCCGTTCTGCCATGCGCGTCACCAGCCAGCGGGCCACCTGGCGATGCAGCAGTTCGCGGCGGGCCCGCGGCAGGTTTTCGTAGGCCACATCGCGGTACAGCGAATGGCGGAAGGCGTATTCTTCTTCCTCCGGGAAGGCGCTGTCCGGGTGGCGGACGATCATCCCGCGCTGTACCAGCGTGTGCAGCAGCGGCTGCGGGTCGATGCCGGCCAGCTCCGCCACCAGCCCCCGCCAGAACACCTGCCCGGCGATGGCCGCCAGCAGGATCAACTGGCGGGCATCCGGGTTCAGGTCATCCAGCCGGGCCTGCAACACTTCCACCAGCCCGTGCGGCAGCGAGGTGCTGTCGTACTGGATGATGTTGAAGCGCCAGGAGCCGCTGGCATGGCGGAAGAACACGCCATTGTCGAACATCATGCTCAAAAATTCATGCACGAACAGCGGGTTGCCTTCGGCGCGATCCAGGATCACCTGGCGCAGCGTATCCGGCACCCGTTCAATGTGCCCCAGGATGGCTTCCAGCAGCTTCAGCGTGGCTTCGTCGGCCAGGGGTTCCAGCATGAGGGTGGTGGCCTGTTCCACGCCGCGCAGGAACAGCGGGTGCGCCTGGCGATAGCCGGGGCGGGCGGCGGCCACCAGCACCGCCGGCGATTTTTCCAGTGTGCGGGCCAGCGCTTCCAGCAGCCGCACCGAAGCCGTATCCGCCCATTGCAAATTATCCACCATGAGCAGCAGCCCGCCGTTGTCCGCAGTGGCTTTAAACCAGTTGAGCACCGCCTCCGGCAGCGGCGAACTGGACACACGCGGATCGGGCATGGGCAGCGTGAGCGTGGCGGTATGGTCAAAGCCGAAGCCGGCCATATGGCTCATCAGGGCGGCGGCGGTGGGGGCTTCGGGGTCATCCCAGGTGCCGGTGATGTAGGCCATAATTTGTTCGCGGCTCACGTCGGGCGTGGTATCTTCGGTGATGTGGCAGGCGCTCATCAGCCAGTCGCGCAGCAGGTGATAATCTTTGTGGCGCTGTTCATAATCGCCCAGCATCACCACCGGGGTAAAGGCCAGGTCTTCGCTCTGGGCCAGCGTTTCCTGCAACAGGCGGCTTTTGCCGATGCCGATTTCGCCATTGAGGGTGATGGCGTGAAAGCGGCGTTCAATGAGCGCCTGCTCCATGGTGGCCCGCACGCGCGACATTTCGGTGGCGCGGCCCACAAAGCGCAGCGGCAGCCCGTTAAGCTGGTCGCTGGTGAACTGTCGCCCGGTTTGCGCGGTGCGCCCGACGACGCTGTAATATTTCACCGCGCGTTCAAAGCCTTTGAGGACGGCCGCCGGGTGGGCCAACATGTCAAAACGGCTGCGGACGCGGCTGAAAGTGGCGGCATCAATGACCACCCCGCCCGGATCCGCCAGGGATTGCAGACGGGCGGCCAGGTTGATGGCCGGGCCCAGGGCCACCTGTTTTTGCTGCCCGGCGCTGTCTATGCTGACGACGACGCGGCCGGTGCTAATGCCGATGCGGGCACCAAAATCCACCCCGTGTTCCAGAAAAACGTGATTGGCGTACTGCTCCAGCGTCGCCTGGATGGCCAGCGCACAGGCCACCGCCCGCAGGGCATCATCGCCCCGGCTGCGCTGCGACCCAAAGAAGCACAGCAGGCCATCGCCCAGAAACTGGCCGATTTCGCCATCCCACTGGGCCACCAGGCGGCCCGCCCGCGCGTGCGATTCGCCGATGACGCTGCGTAAATCGCCGGTATCAATTTCCTCGGCCATGCGGGTGAAATCGATCACGTCCAAAAACATCACCGTCACCAGGCGCACTTCATCGCCGGCCAGGGTGGGGGTGGGGGGCAGGGTGTTGGCGCGGCGCAGCTCGTTCAGCAGCAGCACCACGATTTGTCCGTAAGCGCGGGTGCTAAAAGCAGCCCGATTGGCCCGCAGTTCGCCGAGGGCCTGTTTAAGGCGTTCAACCTGTGCCAGATGTTCTGCCATGCCAGGACCTTCATCCATACCGGCTTTGCCGGTTATTGTAACACGGCCGGCTCAGCGGGGAGGGTTGTTTTTTGGTCGGTCCCGGGGACCGCGGCCCGCCGCTTCAGGCGTTGTTTTCTGCCGGGGAACTGCCTTCGTCGTAGGCCTGCCCGGCTTCCAGGATGGCATTTTCCCAGCGCTCACTCAGCTCGACAAAGTGGGTTTCTTCGTCCAGCGTCTGCCGAATCCAGTGCCAGGCTTCCATGTGGTCATAACGGGGGTTGATGGAGAACAGCACCCGCCCCTGTAAGCGGCGCTGGAAGGGCGAGAAGGGCGGCTGCAAAATGCAGCTCAGGGTGGTGACGAATTCCAGCACATACGGATCGGCCGCCAGCCAGAAGCTCCACAAACCACGATCCAGAAACGGCTCAGTCATGTGATACGGGCGAGGCACCGGAGGCGGCAGGCGGCGAGGGGTTCCGGGGGGCACAGGACTATCGTTGGTCACAGCACGGCTCCAGGATGCACACTTGATGTGCTGCCAATCATAGAACAAAGCGGCGGCTAATACAACCGCCGGCCGCCCCGTCCGCGTAAAAGACCTATAAAATCGTTGGCCGGGCACCGCGGGCGGCCCGGCCCGGCAGCTTACGACTGTTGCAGCAGCGCATCCATGTTGCGGATGATGGCGGTGGCGAATTCGCTGGTGTGCACTTCGTGGGCATCGTCCATCTGGCGGGCAAAATCATACGTCACGATCTTATCCGCGATGGTCTTTTCGTAGGCGTGCGTCACCAGGTCGGCCGCTTCAAACCAGCCGAGATGCTCCAGCATCATCACGCCGCTGAACAGCAGCGACCCCGGATTCACTTTGTCCAGGTTGGTATATTTGGGGGCGGTGCCGTGGGTGGCTTCGAACAGGGCCACTTCATCGCCGATGTTCGCGCCGGGGGCAATGCCCACCCCGCCCACTTCCGCCGCGATGGCATCGCTGAGGTAATCGCCATTGAGGTTGGACGTGGCGATGACATCAAACTCGGACGGGCGCAGCAGCATCTTCTGGAACATAATATCGGCGATCTGGTCTTGCAGCAGAATTTTGCCCGCCGGCACTTTGCCGCCGTGCTGTTTTTCCACTTCGGCCCAGGCGATGGTTTCGTCCGGGAATTCTTCGCGGCCCACTTCGTAGCCCCACTTCTGGAACGCGCCTTCGGTATATTTCTGGATGTTGCCCTTGTGGACGAAGGTCACGCTTTTGCGCCCGCGCTCGATGGCGTATTTGATGGCCGAGCGTACCAGGCGTTTGGTGCCAAAAGCGCTGATGGGCTTAATGCCCAGGCCCGCGCCCTCGAAGAAGCCTTCGGCGTGCAGTTCTTCGCGCAGGAAATGCGCCAGTTTTTCGTTGTCTGCGCTGCCGGCTTCAAATTCAATGCCGGCGTAAATATCTTCGGTGTTCTCGCGGAAGATGACCACATCGACTTCTTCCGGGTGCTTCAGCGGGCTGGGCACGCCCTGGTAGTAACGCACCGGGCGCAGGCACACGTACAAATCCAGCACCTGGCGCAGGGTGACGTTCAAACTGCGAAAACCTTCGCCCACCGGGGTGGTCAGCGGGCCCTTGATGCCCACTTTATACTCCCGCAGCGCGGTAAAGGTCTCCTCCGGCATGTAGTTGCCGTCGTACAGTCCGGCGGCTTTTTCGCCGCAGTACACTTCCATCCAGGTGATCTGGCGCTGCCCCTGATAGGCCTTCGCCACCGCGGCATCCCAGATGCGCCGGCTGGCGGTCATGATGTCATAGCCGATGCCATCGCCTTCGATGAACAGCAGAATGGGATGATGGGGTACCTGCATTTTGCCATCGACGAAGGTGATTTTTTGGCCGCTGGCCGGCACGACGATTTTATCGTAAGCCATAAGAGGGGTTACTCCTGATGTGAGCCGGATGAGATTTGCCTGAGAATGGGATGATTATAACAGCCGGGGCCCGGGCTTAGCCAGCCGGAATTTCGCTGTTCATAACAGGTAAGCCGGTGTAAGGAATCAGGCGGGCAGGGCCAGCAGGTGGCGCAGGGCCACCGCACCCAGGACGATGAGCAGGGCCAGCAGCAGGCTTTCCAGGCCGCGCCACAGCAGGCGCGGCCAGCGCGGGCCGGCCGGCAGCGGCCGCAGGGCCGCGGGCCGGGGGCCGCTGAACTGTTGCAGTTCGCGGCGGGCCCGCACATTCTCCGGGTTGATGGCCAGAATGTTTTGCAGGCACACCTGCCGGTCAGCTTCCTGATCCAGCACATTCAGCAGCGCCAGCCACACCTGCTCCTCGGCCGGGTTCAGCATGGCTGCCCGCCGCCAGTAGCGATGTGCCTGGCGATAGTGCCCCTGGGAATAGCTGACGTGCCCCAGGCGCATCATGCGGGCGAAGCGGGTGGTCTGGTCGGTATCGGTATCCGGCGCGGGGGTCACGGCGATCACGGCAGCATCACAAACAGGTTGACGATCTGTTGCTATTATAAAACCATTTTGGCCCGGCGCGGGCGTTTTCAAACGGTATTCAAAGACAGCGGCCGCGCGGCGGCAAAAGCGCCCAGGCGCGTCTTGCAGGCCCGCGGCGGATTGTCTAACATAGGCTGTCTTACAACAGCTTTCGTTAAGGAACGCATCCGGCATGACACCCTGGTCGAATAATCCCCGGATTTACGAAATCAACACCCGCGTCTGGCTGCACAGCCTCAGCCAGCAGTATGGCGAAGACATCACGCTCAATAACGTGCCCGAAGCCGTGCTGGATGACCTGGCGGCCTGGCAGGTTGAGGCCATCTGGCTGATGGGGGTGTGGCATCGCGGGCCGGCCACCCGCGCCAGCGCCCTCAATTACATCCACGAATACCGGGCCGTGCTGCCGGATATTGCCCAGGAGGATGTGATTGGCTCGGCCTATGCCATCCATGATTACGCCGTGGATCCGGCCCTGGGCGGGCGGCGGGCGCTGGCCACCTTCCGCCGGCAGTTGCAGCGGCGCGGCCTCAAGCTCATTACCGATTTTGTGCCCAACCATGTCGCGGTCGATCATGCGGATGTGAGCGACCACCCGGATTACTTCATCCTGGGCAATACCCACCTGCTGCACCATGACCCCACCAATTTTTTCTCTGCCCGCACGCGCAGCGGGCAGGAACTGGTGGTGGCCCACGGGCGCGACCCCTATTTCCCCGGCTGGGTGGATACGGCCCAGTTGAATGCGTTTAGCCCGGGCTACCGCGCGGCGGCGCTGAACACCCTGAAAGACATCGCCCGCCAGTGCGACGGCGTGCGCTGTGATATGGCCATGCTGATGCTGAACAGCGTCTTCAGCCGCACCTGGGGCTGGATCGGCGTGCAGCCGCCGGGCGAGGAATTCTGGACGTGCATCATCCCCCAGGTGAAAGCGGAATACCCCGATTTTCTGTTCATCGCCGAAGCCTACTGGAGCATGGAATACACCCTCCAGATGCAGGGGTTTGATTATACCTATGACAAGGTGATGTATGACCGGCTGGTGAAAGGCGATGTGAACGGGCTGTATTTGCACATGGGGGCCGACCTGAGCTACCTGAAGCGCAATATTCGCTTCATCGAAAACCATGATGAACCGCGGGCGGCCACGGCCTTCGGCATTGAGCGCAGCCGGGTGGCGGCCACGCTCATTTGCACGATGCCGGGGGCGGTGCTGCTGCATGAAGGGCAGTTCACCGGGCGCAAAGCCCGCCTGCCGGTGCAGATCACCCGCCAGCCCTACGAAACCGAGCATACGGCCCTGCGCGAGTTTTACCAGAAGCTGCTGGCCGAGACGGCCGACGGGCTGTATCGCACGGGCACCTGGTCGCTGCTGCGCTGCTACCTGGGCGATGCCGGCCACGAAGGCGCGGGCAACCTGATCGCCTTTGGCTGGCACAACGCGGAACAGTGCCGCCTGGTGGTGATGAACACCTCGGAACAGTGGTCGCAGGGCTGGATTGATCTGTCTGCCTGGGCCGACCGGCTGAAGGGCAAAACCTGGCTGCTGTATGATGTGATGCACAACCAGTACAGCGAGGAGATTGGCGACCACCTGGTGGCGGAGGGGCTGCGGGTGGATATGGAAGCCTATCAATCCAGCATTTATCACTTTCTGGCCGTCAAAGCCGGGGCGGCCCGTAAAACACGGGTGAAAGCCTGACCCGGCCATGTGGACGTTACCGCGGCCGGGGCCGCGCACGCGCCTGTTCAGCATTGGGTACGGGGCCGGGGTGCTGGTGTGGCTGAGCGTGGAAGACCAGACGCTGCTGCCGGTGGTGCTGGTGGGCAGCGGGCTGTGGCTGCTGCTGCTGGCGCACTGGCTGGCCGGCTATGCCGGCGGGCGGGCGCTGCCCTGGCGCGTGTGGCTGCCGGGGCTGGCCCTGGCCGGGGCCGCGGCCGGCGCGGGCGCGGTGGTGACGATCACGCTGTTGATGTTTTTCAAGACCGCCTGGCACGCCCACCCGGTGCCCGATTACCCGGTGCCGCTGCTGCTGGACATGCTGGCCCGCCTGCCCGCGTGGACGGCCGCCGGGCTGCTGGCCGGGCTGGCCGCCGGGCTGCTGCGCCTGGCGTGGGCCGCGCCCCCCTGACGCTGGTACCAGGCGCACGGCCGCTGCCGGGGCCTGCGCCGGTGCGGTATAATGGGGGCCACACAGCCCACCAGCGCACCCCCGGAGGTTGCCATGCCTGCTGAACCGATCACCCGCCGCCACCTGCTGCGTCTGCTGCTGGCCGGCAGCGCGGCCCTGCTGTCCGTCGCCCGGTTTGCCCGCCCGGCCCGCGCCCAATCGCCGGGCCGGGTGCTGGTGATCGGGGCCGGGGTGGCCGGCCTGGCCGCCGCCCGCACGCTGCATGATGCTGGCTGGCGCGTTACCGTGCTGGAAGCCCGTGAGCGCATCGGCGGGCGCGTGTGGACGGATCGCCGCCTGGGGCTGCCGCTGGACCTGGGCGCATCGTGGATTCATGGCATTGACGGCAACCCGCTGACCGCGCTGGCGGAAGCCGCCGGGGTGGCCACCTACACCACCGATGCTGAATCGGCCAGCCTGCTGGCGGCCGGGCGCGGGGAAATCGGCTGGCTGCCCTATCTGCCGGTGCTGGCGCAGTATGAGCAGGTGCTGGCGACGGTGGCCGCGCAGGCCGAAGCCGCCGACACTGATTCGTCCCTGGGGGCGGCGCTGGCCGTGGCCATCGCTGACCTGAATTTGCCGCGGGAGCAGCAGCGGGCCATGGAATGGCTCATCACCGCCAGCATCGAACAGGAATATGCCGCGCCGGTGGCGCTGCTGTCGCTGTGGTACTGGGACAGCGCCGAAGCCTTCGGCGGCGAGGGGGTGGTGTTCCCCGGTGGCTACGACTGGCTGCCGCGCCGCCTGGCGGACGGGCTGGAGGTGCAAACCGGGCAGCGGGTGAGCCGGGTGGAATATGGCCCGGACGGCGTGACGGTGTACACCGC
The DNA here is from genome assembly GCA_025454495.1 of Anaerolineae bacterium. Taxonomy (GTDB): domain Bacteria; phylum Chloroflexota; class Anaerolineae; order Aggregatilineales; family Phototrophicaceae; genus JALHOR01. The sequence goes on along the minus strand of JALOOI010000098.1, from coordinate 1,226 downwards.
CGCCGACAGCTTCACCGCCGATTATGCCATCGTCACCGTGCCGGTGGGTGTGTTGAAAGCGGGGACGATCACGTTTGTGCCGCCGCTGCCGGCCGGCCATCAACAGGCGGTGGCCCGCCTGGGCAGCGATGTCCTGAACAAGGTGTATCTGCGCTTCCCGGATGTGTTCTGGGCGCAGGAGACAGATTTTATCACCCTCATTCCGCCGGGGGATGCCCCCTGGCTGGAACTGCTGAACCTGCACCCCATCACCGGCGAGCCGGTGCTGCTGTTCTTCAGCGCCGGGGCCAACGGGCTGGAAGCCACCGGCCAGAGCGATGAGGACATCATCGCCGCCACCATGAACACGCTGCGGGCGGTGTATGGCAGCGAAATCCCCGACCCGGCAGGCACGCTCATCACCCGCTGGGGCAGCGACCCTGACAGCCGGGGATCGTATTCCTCGTTTGTGGTGGGCAGCAGCCCGGCCGACTGCGCAGCGCTGGCCGCGCCGGTGGCCGATGTGCTGTTCTTCGCCGGCGAAGCCACCCACGCGCAGCACCCGGCCACGGTACACGGGGCGCTGCTGAGTGGCTACCGCGCCGCGGCCGAAGTGCTGGCCACAGAGGCGTAAGCCGGCGGCCTCATTCTGTTTCGATGATGCCGCGCAGGCTGTCGTCGTGGTCACGCAAAAAGGCCAGCGCGGCCGCTTCGCTGCTCACCGTGCGCGTGCGTACCTGCGCCAGTTGCATGATGGTGTTGGTGACGAAAGTCACCAGCGGGCTGGTCACTCCGTACATCAAAATCCAGCCGCAGCGCGAATGTTTGAGATGGGGTTCGCTGGCACGCTGCATCTCTTTCAGGTGGGACGGGTAAGCTGCCATTCTGGATACATCGATGAGGATATGCACCAGCGGGGCTGTGCCCGCATCCAGCAACGTGGCCAACTGCTGCGAAATGGTTGCGACAGTGCTCAGCGTCATATCGCCGGCGACCTCCACTTTGATGATGCGGCCGGGGATATACCATTCGACGGTAAAACTCATGGTATGGCCCTCTGGCAGCGGAACTAAGATGACTGTGGCAGCAGTTCGCGCAAACTTTCGTCGTGTTCGCGCAGGAAGGCGATGGCTTCGGCTTCGCTGCTGACCATGCGCGTGCGTATCCGCGCCAGTTGCAGGATGGTACTGGCGATGAAGTTCACCAGCGGGCTGGTCATGCCGTACATCAAAATCCAGCCTGTGCGC
>JALOOI010000310.1 GCA_025454495.1 Anaerolineae bacterium | reverse complement strand
GGTCAAAATACGAACTTTTATTCTAATGATAGCCGAATACATGATCGGCAGCAAGTGGCGGCTGCGCCGGTGTCGTTTGTCATGCTTTTCCAGGCTATTTCTCAGGTTGCATACCCATCGGGGTATGGTACCCTGAGCATACCCCGGCCGGTATGTATGGAGACGGAAGCATGACGGAAAAACTGCCCATCCGGCTGGCAGCCGCCCACGGTGAGCGCTGCCAGCACAACAAGCACAATCTGGATCGTATTCGGCGCATTCGCGGCCAGCTTGAATCGCTGGAGCGCATGATCGAAGCGGATGAAGGCACCTGCGAGGATCGGGTGATTCGGGCGCGGACGATTGAAAAGGGCATGACCAGCCTGATTACGCATCTGGTGGAATGCTACCTCGAAAACACCGCCCGAACTGAGATGGCGCATGATCCTGATAAAGCCGTCCGCGACCTGAGCCGGATCGTCAATTTACTGAATAAATAACACAGCGAAGGATAACCTCATGAAAAAGCTGCTGCTGGTAGTTGTTTTGCTGCTGCTCAGTGCCCCGCTGACGCTGGCGATGGGCGCGGCCGAAGGGCGGGCCGGACGGGCCGAAGTGCGCTTTTTGCAGGGCATGATCGACCATCATCATATGGCCTTGATGATGGCCAATGACTGCCTGGCGAAGGAAGACCTGAGCGCGGATATGGTGACGCTGTGCGCGGCCGTCATTGCCGCCCAGACCCCCGAGATTGACATGATGCGGGGCTGGCTGGCCGACTGGTACGCCATTGACTACGCGCCGATGGATATGGATACCATGCCGGGTATGGGTGGCGGGATGAATCATGGGGGCATGGGCGGAATGCGCCAGGATCCGCCGGGTATGATGGGCATGATGGCCGGCTTTGCCGACGCTGAAGGCACCGAATACGAAATCCTGTGGCTGGAAGCCATGATCGATCATCATGATGATGCGGTGCATATGTCGGCACGGGTGCTGCGGTGGGCCGCCCACCCGGACTTGATCGACCTGGCGAAGCAAATTATTCGTGACCAGACGGCCGAAATCGCCCGGATGGAAATCATGCTCACGGAACGCGATGCATCGTGACGGTGTGAGCCGGAAAGAAGGATGATATGTCTGACACAGCGCAACTGATTACGCTCCCCATCACCGGCATGACCTGCGCCGCCTGTGAAAAAAACGTCACCCGCGCCCTGAAAAAGACCGGGGGCGTGGCCGAAGCCACCGTGAACCTGGCCACCGAACGCGCCAGCATCCAGTATGACCCGGCCAGCATCAGCGTGCCGCAGCTCGTGGAGCGCGTGCGCCAGGCGGGCTATGACGTGGCCACCGGCACGCTGGAACTGCCCATCACCGGCATGACCTGCGCCGCCTGCGAGAAAAACGTCACCCGCGCTTTAAAGAAGCCGGCCGGCGTGCTGGACGTGACGGTGAACCTGGCGACCGAAAAAGCCCGCGTGACCTATCTGCCGGGCGTGGTGCGCCGTGCTGACCTGATCGCGGCGGTGGAGCACGCCGGTTATGGCGTGGTGGATACCAGCCAGGCGGCGGTGCCCGAAGATGCGGAACGCGCCGCCCGCGAGGCGGAGATTCAGCGGCAAAAGCGCCTGGTGCTGTTCGGCGCGGTGTTCACCCTGCCGCTGTTCATCCTCAGCATGGGCCGCGACCTGGCCATGAACATTCCCGCGCTGGCCGGCGTGGTGCCGTTCCTGCTGCCCGAAGGCTGGAATTACCTGTTCCTGCTGCTGGCGACCCCGGTGCAGCTTGTCCTGGGCTGGCAGTATACCCGCGGGGCCTATAAAGCCGTCCGCAATGGCACGGCCAGCATGGATGTGTTGATCGCCCTGGGGTCATGGGCGGCCTATCTGTACAGCGTGATCGTCATCTTCGGGCAGCTCTTCCTGCGCGTGCCGGTGGCGGGCGGGATGAACATGCCCGGCATGGCCGTCGAAACCCATGGCCTGTTCGGCGATATGACCTATTTTGAAACCGGCGCGGTGATTCTGGTGCTCATCACCCTGGGCAAGCTGCTGGAAGCGCGGGCCAAAGGGCGCACCAGCGCCGCCATCAAAAAGCTGATGGGACTGACTCCCAGGACGGCCATGGTGCTGCATAACGGCGCGGAAAAAGAAGTCGCCATTGATGATGTGCTGGCGGGCGACGTGGTGGTGGTGCGCCCCGGTGAGCGCCTGCCGGTGGATGGCGTGGTGCTGGAAGGCCGTTCCACTGTCGATGAATCCATGTTGACCGGCGAGAGTATGCCGGTGAACAAGACCACCGGCGCGAAAGTGATCGGCGGCACGGTGAATAAGCAGGGGCGGCTGCTGATCGAAGCCACCCACGTGGGCGCAGAAACCGCCCTGGCGCAGATTATCCGCCTGGTGGAGGAGGCGCAGGGGTCTAAAGCGCCCATTCAGCGCATCGCCGACCGGGTATCGGGCGTGTTTGTGCCCATCGTGCTGGTGCTGGCGCTGGCCACGCTGCTCGGCTGGCTGGTCATCGGGCAGGTGGCGTTCACCGATGCCATGATGCACGCCATTGCCGTGCTGGTGATTGCCTGCCCGTGTGCCCTGGGGCTGGCCACCCCGACCGCGATCATGGTGGGGACGGGGCGCGGGGCGGAGATGGGCATTCTGTTCAAGAACAGCGAAGCGCTGGAAAATGCCCACCGGCTGAAGGTGATCGCACTGGACAAAACCGGCACCCTCACCACCGGCGCGCCGGCTTTAACCGATGTGCTGCCGCTGAATGGACTGGAGAAAAACCGGCTGCTGTACCTGGCCGCCTCTGCCGAGCGTGGCAGCGAGCATCCCCTGGGTCAGGCCGTCGTCCACGCGGCCAGAGCCGCCGGGCTGGAACCCGCCGCGCCGCAGGCCTTTGAAGCCATCGCCGGGCGCGGCATTCAGGCGGTGGTGGATGGTCTGACGGTGCTGGCCGGCAGCCCGCGCTTCATGAGCGAACAGGGCATCGCGCTGGAGCAGGCCCGGCCGCTGCTGGAAGGGCTGCAAAAACAGGCGCGGACGGCCGTGCTGGTGGTGGTCGATGGCGTGCCGGCCGGCATTCTGGGCATTGCCGATACGCTGAAAGCCGGGTCACAACCGGCGGTGGCCGATCTGCGGGCGCAGGGGCTGGAAGTCGTCATGATTACCGGCGATAACCGGCAAACGGCCGAAGCCATCGCCCGTGAAGCCGGCATCGCGCAGGTGCTGGCGGAGGTGCTGCCCGGCGAAAAAGCCAGCGCCGTCAAACAGTTGCAAAGCGGCGGGCGCACGGTGGGCATGGTGGGCGATGGCATCAACGATGCTCCGGCGCTGGCCCAGGCACACGTCGGCATTGCCATCGGCACCGGCACCGATATTGCCATGGAAGCCAGTGATTTAACCCTGGTCAGCGGCGATCTGCGCGGGGTGGCGCGGGCCATCCAGCTCAGCCATGCCACCATGCGGACGATCTACCAGAATCTGTTCTGGGCGTTCATCTACAACATCATCCTCATCCCGGTAGCCATGGCCGGCCTGCTGATCCCGATGCTGGCCGCCGGCGCGATGGCGTTTTCGTCGTTCTTTGTGGTGAGCAATAGCCTGCGGCTGCGGGGGAAATCCCTGGGCAGCGCGGCTGACGTATCGCCGCGGGCGCAGGCGCTGCAAACCGCCAGCGCCGGCACCGGGGATTTGGGGGGCGGGGGCTAACACGTTTGTTTGGTCGATGAATGTTGCAGGGCGACGGGTCGGGTCGCCCTGTTTTAATTTGTGCTGTTACTCTATAATAGATGGCCTACATTTTTGAACTTATGTTGAGCAATCTGTGGGGTATTCTAAAATATGGCCGAAAAGCTCTCGGATCGTGTTGCACAGATTTGGAACGAGAACGTCGGCGAGGGCACGCTGGACGCTATCGCTAATATCTTTAATGAATGGAAAACGGTGTTCTCTGAGCAATACCAGAATTTGAATAAACCTCTTCCA
>JALOOI010000309.1 GCA_025454495.1 Anaerolineae bacterium | reverse complement strand
GGCAGCGTCAGGCGGGTATGGCGCACATCCACCGCAGTAAACGCCACCTCATCAATGAAGATGAGCGCTTCGGGATGGACGTTGAAGCTATCGCCGGCATCGCCGATCTGTAGATCAAGGGCGATGGTGGCCGCGGCGGGCCACTCCGACGGAATTTGATACTGGCCGCGCAGCACAAACGACTGGTTCCATGCGCCCCAGTACGTGCCATACGGGATAACCTGCCACGGGCCACCGGGCACCGCCTGCTGCTCGAAGGGGGGCAGGGCGTGCCGCCGCGGGGTGCTGTGCTGTGCGATGAGCGCGAGGCGGGCCCCGGCCCGCGCCAGTGTATCCTCATAAGGGGTGAACATGCCGACCTGCCTGTACAAAATTGGTCTATACCAGTATAACACGTGCGGCGGTTTGTGGTAGCGTCTGGTGGCGACCGGCGCGGCCGGAAAAGCACCCTGTCTGACATGTTGACATTGCTTGATTGACAGCAGCAGCATCACCGGGTATGATGAAAATATGTTAATTAAAAGATATTACCACAGTCTTTTTATTAATATCACCGCTTAATATCTCAGGGTAAGTTTAACGGCTCCGTGATCCCTTTTATTGACTATCGCCGCTGTCACACGGCAGAATATCAATCCTTATGAAACATATCAAAGCCACCCGCCAGCAGCTTAAACAGCACAACCAGCAACTGGTACTGCGCTGTGTGTACCATGGTACGGCCCGCAGCCGCGCCGCCATTGCCAGCGTCACCGGGCTGGCCAAACCCACCGTTTCGGACATCGTGACCATCCTGCTGGAGCAGGGCCTGCTGGTGGAAGCGGGGCCGGGCCTGTCCACGGACAGCGGCGGCAAGCGGCCCACGCTGCTGGAATTTGTGCCGGGGGCGCGGCACGTCATCGGGCTGAGCATTGATATGCACACGGTGGAAGGGGTGCTGGCCAGCCTGAATGGCACGGTGCTGGTACGCCACCGCATCCGCCTGGGGGGTGCCACCGGCGAGGCGGCGCTGACGCTGCTGCACCACACCCTGAACGCGCTGCTGGTGCAGGTGGATGCGCCGGTGCTGTGCGTGGGCGTGGGCGTGCCGGGGCTGGTGAACAGCGCGGCGGGCATCGTAGAACAGGCGGACAGCCTGGGCTGGCAGCAGCTTGCCCTGGCGCAGTCGCTGTTTGCCACCTGCCGCGTGCCGGTGTACTGCGCCAACAATACCGAACTGGTGACGCGGGCGCACATCGCCTATGGCAGCGCCAGCGATACCCTGGTGACGGTGCTGGTGAATCATGGCGTGGAGATTGGCATGGCCGCCGGCAGCACCTACCGCCACAGCCTGGATGCCGGGCTGCTGCTGGTGGGGCGCAGCAATTTAGCCGGCACCCTGGGCGCGGATGCCTTTCAGCAGCGGGCCGGGATGCTGCGCCACATTTTTACCGCCTCGCGCCTGGGCGAGGATATGACCTACGTCGATGTGCGGGCCGCGCTGCGCGACGGCGACCGCCTGGCCAACCAGCTCGTCGAAGAAATCAGCGATTTGCTGGCCGAAGTCTACGCCTGGATCATCGCCCTCATGCGGCCGGCCCAGGTGGCGCTGGCCGGCAGCATCACCGACCTGGGCGGGGCGCTGCTGGAGCGCATTCAACAGAAATTATATGCCCGGCTGCCCGGCGATGCGCCGCGCCAGGTGGCGTTAACGCTCACCAGCCAGCAGCATTCGCGTATGGTGGGGGCGGTGGTGCTGGCCCTGCAACAGGAACTGGGCCTTCCGTGACCGCCGGAACCCGGCCGGGCGTGTATGGTTTTTTTATGAGGGAAGCGGGCAGCGTATGAGTGTTTTAATTGGCGTTATTACGAATAATCGGTATCATGTCTTTCAGCGCAGCGTCATCGCCGGCATCGAACAGGAGATGCAGCAGCACGGTTACGGCGTGGTGGTGGATTCCATCGCCGAAGACCCGCAGCACCCCCAGGGGCTGATCCTGGAGCCGGCCGATATGGCCGGGCTGATCGTGATTGCCAATGTGCTGCCGGATGCCGACCTGCAGGCCTTCGTGGCCGCCGGCAAACCGCTGACGCTGGTCAGCCACCGGCTGCCGGGGGTGCCCGCCGTCATCCCGGATAATCTGGAAGGCATGGCCGGCATGGTGGATTACCTGGTGAAGACGTGCCAGCGCCGCCGGCTGGTGTTCATCGAGGGCGACCAGACGCAGCACGATGGCCGGGAACGCACCCGCGCCTTTGTCCAGCGCCTCAAATGGCATGATCTGCCGGTGAGCAGTGTGCCGCTGCTGCGCGGCGATTTTAGCCCGGCGGTGGCGGAAGCGTCGTTGCAGGCGTTTCTGGCCTCATCGCCCGTGTTTGATGCCGTGGCCGCCGCCGATTATGTGATGGCCGCGGCGGCGCTGCCGGTGCTGCGCGGGCACGGCCTGCGCGTGCCGGAGGCGGTGAGCGTGGTGGGCTTTGGCGATGGCAGCGAGGCCGTCAGCGCCGGCCTGACCACCATCGGCGTGGATGTGTCGGCGGTGGGGCGGCGGGCCGCCCGCCAGCTTCTGGGGCAAATGCGCGGTTTTAGCATCACCGGCGAAACCTTAATCGGCACCACCATCGTCCGGCGAAAGACAGGCTGAATATGGCGCAACTGGCCATCGGGATTGATATTGGCGGCACCAAAATCGCCCTGGCCCTGGTCGATGACCGGGGCCAGATTGTGCAGCAGCAGCGCCTGCCCACCGAAGCCAGCACCGGCCCGGCGGCCATCCTTGACCGGCTGGCGCAGGCGGTGAAGGCGCTGGTGGCGGCGGCCGGGCAGCCGGTGCGCGGCATTGGCGCGGGCTGCCCCGGCCATGTGGATGCGGCCACCGGGGTTGTCCGCCGCGCTGTGAACCTGGGCTGGCACGATGTGCCCTTCGGCGAGCACCTGGCGGCGGCGACCGGGCTGCCGGTGGTGGTGGACAACGACGTGCGCGTGTGGGCCGCCGGTGAACGTCTGGCCGGGGCGGGCCGGCATACGCCCGATTTTGTGTTCCTGGCCCTGGGGACGGGGCTGGGCGGCGCGGCCGTGCTCAACGGGCAGCTTGTGCCGGGCAGCAATCGCTTTGCCATGGAAGTGGGCCATGTGCCGGTGCTGGCCCAGGGCCGGCGCTGTTCCTGCGGCCTCACTGACTGCGCCGAAATGTACGTTTCGGGCAAGGGGCTGCTGGCCGGGCTGGCCTACCACCGGGCCGCTTTCCCGCACAGCCCGCTGGCCGCGCTGCCACAGGCCACCACTGCCGATCTGCTGGCGGCGGCCGCGGCGGCTGATCCGCTGGCCCAGCACATCCTCGCGGAAGCGCGGCAGGTGCTCATTCAGGTGGCCACCTGGTGCGCCGTCCTGCTCAATCCGCAGCGCATCATCATTGGCGGCGGGCTGGCCCAGGCGGCCCCGGCGCTGCTGGCCGGGCTGGAAGCCGCCGTGCGCGACCGCGTGCTGCCCCCGGTGGCCGGGGTTGGCATCGTCCCGTCCACCATTCAGGAAGCGGTGGTGGGCGCGGCCAGCCTGGTGTGGCTGGCCCCGCCGGATTAAAGCCGCACCCCGTACCAGCCTTTCCCTGTTCTTGCAACCAGTGTTACAATCAGCCTGTGACGCGCTTTAACATTACTGAACAGGATAACTGATATGGCACTGCACCTGAGCTGGTACCTGGAACCGCGCATTGTGCACCTGATGGCGGATGATGTGCCCACCACGCTGGATGACGTAGCCCGGCTGAATGACCTCATGCTGCAACACTATCTGTCACAGGGAACCGCCCCGGTGCACATATCTATGGGCACGGCCATCCTCATCCGGGAGCAAACGCGGCTGCCGCTGCTGGAATATCTGGGAAAGATGCTGGTACACATGACCGGACTGCACTTTCACATCGCCGACTCGTGGGCGCAGGCGCAGCAACTGTTGCAGGAGAGTGATGCCACGCTGGCCGGGGTGGCTTTTCCGCCGGTGCCCGCGTCCTGAGGCCTGCAATTCCCGCCGTCATGATTCCCCTGCCGGGCACACTATGTTACAATGCCCGGCCATTACTTTAAGCCTGACCGACATACCCCGGAGCATTCACATGGCGCTGCACGCGAGCTGGTACCTGGA
>JALOOI010000308.1 GCA_025454495.1 Anaerolineae bacterium | reverse complement strand
CGAGGGACGGGAAAAGGATCAGCCCTCACCCTGTTTCCCTCTCCCCCAGGCGAGGGACGGTAAAAACGCCGGCGTGTCCTGCTCCCCTTCGCCCCCCGGGAGAAGGGGCCGGGGGATGAGGGCAAAAGAGGCAACGCAGAGGCGCAGAGGGCACAGAGAAAAGAGGCAAAACGCCGGCCTGTGGCAGGGGCACGATGCATCGTGCCTCCCTGATGATCCAATCACCGGCAGGGGATTTAACGCAGCGTTCCGGCGGACGCTAGATAAGCCGCCATGCGCGCCCGGGCTTCGTCCAGGGTGGCCACGATGACGAATTCGCGCTGTCGCCCTGGCAGGGCGGCCAGCACCCGCTCCACCACGCGGAAGATCAGCCCGCTGCCGGCCAGCACGGTAAACCCTAATTGATCGGGCAGGCGGCGGCCGCCGTTGCTGAGGTGCGCCACAAATGAGCCAGACGGGATGAGGCTGGCGGCGGTAAAATCCAGAATGGCGTACACCGGGTGCGTTATCCCTGCCAGCCGCCGGTGGGTTTCGGTGATGATGGCGTGATACTCGTCCCACGTCCAGCGGCCGGTATACGTATACAGCAGCACCTGCTGCCCGTCATCCAGCCATTCCAGCGTTACGGGCATAGCAACCTCCTGCCAGCTCTTCGTCCGCGATGCTTACGAGACAGTATCGCCGGCCGGCACCTGCGCCAGATGCTGCCGCGCCTGCGCCAGCGTATCCACCATCACCACGTGGCGGCCGCTGCGCTGTGGCAGGGTGGCCATCACCCGCTGAATCACTTTGAACATCAGGCCGCTGCCCGCCAGCACAATCGTCCCCACCTGCTCCGGCAGGCGTTTACCTTCCCCGCGCAAATGCTCAATGAACGAACCGGCGGGGATAAGCCGGCCTTCCGTCAGGTCAATGATGAGGTGGACGGGATGATCGACCCCGGCCAGCAGCGTGTGGGTGGTCTGGATGGACTGGTGATACTCGTCCCACGTCCAGCGCCCGCTATAGTGATGGATGAGGATGGTCTGGCTGGCATCGGCCCAGGTGGTGTTAACCGGCATGATGTTCCCCCTGTCACAGCTTGCTCTGTTGATAGTATGCGCCCGCCTTGAGATAGATGTCAATAACAGCTATTATGAAGCAGCCATATCGATTCTTTCTTGATACAATAAAAGGCGGGCTGCGGCCCCTGCCCGGCCCATAATCAGTGTATGATAGACACTATGTGACCCATTTTGTGAAGGCCAGTGATTGCGATGAGTGCTTCTCCTCCCGGCGTGCTGGATCAGTTCTGGATGCGTTACGGCTACAAGCCGTATGAGTTGATTAACGGGCGGGTGCAGCCGCTGAAGAAGCTCAGCTTCACCCATTCGATTGTGGCGCTGCGCGTGACGACGCTGCTGGAGCAGTTCGTCAATGAGCGCGGCCTGGGGGAGGTGGTGGGGGCCAACTGCGGCTTTGCCCTGGGCGAGCAAACGGTGCGTTCACCGCGGGCGGCCTACCTCAGCCAGGCCCAGTGGCAGAGCATTCGCTATCCCTACCGCTATTTTCCCTTCGCGCCGGCCATCGCCGTGGAGATTGGCACCAGCGACGAGGATGAAGCCAGCGTGCGGCTGCTGGTGCAGCAGTACCTGGCCGGCGGCACCCTGCGGCTGTGGCTGGTCTACCCGGATTTGCAGCAGGTGCAGGTGTACGGGCCGCCCGGCCGGCAGCACACCTGCCAGCTTGAAGACACCCTGGGCGGCGAAGACGCGCTGCCAGGGCTGGCGCTGCCGCTGACGCTCATTTTTCCGCGCCAGAAGAAGACCGCCGGCGGTGGCTTATGACGCGCCCGCGCATTGGCATCACCACCGGCTACCGCGACGGCGAACAGCGCGTGGATGTGCACTACAGCCAGGCCATCGAAGCCGCGGGCGGGCTGCCGCTCATCCTGCCGCTGCTGGCGACGGCGGCCGCCGCGGCCGAGCTGGCCGCGCTGCTGGATGGGCTGGTCATCACCGGCGGGCCCGGCATCACCACCGGCCTCATCGGCCACCTGCCGGACGACCTGCCGCCGGTAGACCCGCTGCGCGATGCCACCGACCGCCTGCTGTACGCGGCCATGGCGCAGCGCCCCATCCTGGGCATTTGCTACGGGATGCAGTTCCTCAACGCGCAGGCCGGCGGCACCATTTACGCCGACCTGATGGCCCAGCAGCCGGGGGCGCAGCCGCACAGCCCCGGCCGCGGTGCCGCCCCGCACCCCGTCCATTTTGCGCCGGGTTCGCGCCTGGCGGCCCTGCTGGGGCCCGTGTTCGCCGCCAATACCTATCATATTCAGGCCGTGGCGGCCGTGGGGGCGGGGCTGCGGGCCGTGGGGCACAGCCCGGATGGCATCATCGAAGCGCTGGAATCCGACGATGGCCGGCTGATCGGCGTGCAGTTCCACCCGGAGCGCCTGGGCCCGGCCGCCGCGCCCCTCTTTGCCGATTTTGTGCAGCGCTGCCGCCGGCCGGCGTGATGGCCTGACCGGGAGGAGAACAGGCGCATGGCGATAGACCGGGTTATTCAGCAGGCGCAGGCGGGCTGGCCATCTGTGCAGCCGATTCTGTACGTGCCGCATACCCATGATGAGTATGAGCGGCTGGTGGCCGTGCTGGATGCGCTCATCGATCAGGTGGGCGAGGACGAGCAGCACCCGCTCGCGTCACTGATGGAAATCATCGGTGTCTTGATTGAGCGCTATGAAGACGAACAGGTGCCGGAAATCACCGACCTGTAACCCATCCCCCGGCGGGGGTCACGATCCACGGGGGCACGATCCATCGTGCCCCTAACACGGGTGGCCGCGCTCATCTTTTCTCCGTGCCTCTGTGCCTCCGTGTTGATCTTTTTTGCCCCGATCAACGGCCGCGACCGTTTTTTTCTCTGCGCCAGGGTGACTGTGCTGTGCCCCCATCCCCCCTCTTACCACCCGCCTTACCCGTGACATTCTTCCTGAAAAGCGGCCCGCTGCTGGACAGTGCTGCCCGTTATATTGCATAATAAAAGTGCTGGTTAGCCAGGAGGAACGGAATGCCCATTACCGTGACATGGTCTGATGACTGCCGCCGTGTGCTGGTGTATACGTACACCGGCCGCTGGACGTGGGACGAGTATCACCTCATCCTTGATGAAACGCAGCGCCTGACCGCCGGGCTGAGCTATCCGCTGCATATGCTGATTGATTTTACCGCCTGCCATATCCTGCCCGCCGGTTCCTTCATCACCCACCTGCAAACCGGCCGCCAGCGCCTGCCCCGCCACATCGGCCTCAGCGTGCTGGCCAGCGATGCGCTCATCATGCGCGTCACGCAGCGGGTGATGACCTCCATCCGCGGGCAGGAACCGCGCGAGTTCGTCATCGTGCCCACCCTGGCCGAAGCCTGGGCGGTGCTGCACGCCCGCCTGGCACAGGAAACCATCCCCGGCTGAGATCGCCATTGTAAAAATTTTAAATTCAGCGCCCCGCGCCCCGTTTTCTGTGCTATGATGCCGGTATGGTTGCATCCTGTCACTGGAGAAGGGCCCGTGTTTGCCATTGAGCATCTTGTCATTCAACTGCTGCTGCTGTTCACCACGCCGGAGCAGATCAATACCTTCCTGCGCGATCCGCGTACCACCGCCACCCTGCTGGGCATGTTGATCGCGCTGGCGGCGGCGCTGCCGGGCACGTTTTTGCTGCTGCGCCGCCTGTCGCTGACCACCGATGCCATCAGCCATACGGTGCTGACCGGCATTGTGGTGGCCTTTCTGGTCATGGTGGGGGTGTTCGGGCTGGAGCCAGACCTCTCCTCCCCCTGGTTGATCGTGGGGGCGGCGGCCGCCGGCGTGGTGACGGTGGTGCTGACGGAACTGCTGGCCCGTTCCGGCCTGGTGCCCGGCGATTCCGCGCTGGGCCTCATCTTCGCGCTGGTCTTTGCGGTGGGGGTGATCCTGGTCTCGCAGTACACCGCCAGTATCCACCTTGACCAGGAC
>JALOOI010000307.1 GCA_025454495.1 Anaerolineae bacterium | reverse complement strand
CGGCGCTGCTGCTGCTGACCCTGCTGCTGGCGACCACCGGGCTGGCCGCACAGCGTCCGGCTGACCTCACCATCCTGTACTACAGCGCCGCCGATAATGACCTGGAAGGCTTCATGATCGGCGATTTGATGGAAATGCACCTGGTGGGCAGCACCGACCAGGTGAACATCGTCCTGCAAATGGATCGCCACCCCGCCTTTGACCAGGTGAACGGCGACTGGACTGACACGCGCCGCTACCTGGTGACGCGCAGCGCTAACGGCCTCTCCGGCGGTGATTTTACCATCTCCCGCGCCGCCTTCATTCAGCAGATCCTCCAGCTTGACCCGGCGCAGTTCGGCCTGTCCCCTGCCGAATTTGACGCAGAAGTGCGGGCACTCAGCAACGCCTCGCAGGCCGAGATTGAACAGATCGTCCTCGGCCTGGGGGCCCCGGCCGGCGGCGGCCAGTCGGCCATCGGCATCGACCTGACCGCGCTGTCCGACCTGGGCGAAGTGACCACCAGCGACCCCGCCGCCCTGGTGGATTTTGCCACCTGGGGCATTGCCACCTACCCGGCCGAGCGCTACATGCTCATTTTGTCCAACCACGGCGGCGGCTGGCAGGGCGTGGCCTACGACGAAACCAGCGCCAATGACAGTTTGAGCATGAGCGAACTGGATACCGCGCTGGCCGAAATTATCGCGCGCAGCGGCATCGGCCAGTTTGAACTGGTCGCTTTCGATGCCTGCCTCATGGCCCAGCTCGAAGTCTTCGCCACCATCGCCCCCTATGCCCGTTACAGCATCGCCTCCCAGGAAGTGATCCCCGGTGCCGGCTGGGAATACGTCACCCCGCTCACCGCGCTAACGGCCCGCCCGCAGATGAGCATGGACGACTTCGGCCGCCGCGTGGTGGATGGCTACATGCAGTACTACACCCGCGATCTACAGGGCTACACCGCCTTTGACCTGCACCTGGTCGATTTGTCCCGTATTGACGGGGTGATTGCCGCCGTGGACGGGCTGGCCAGCGCGGTGCAGGCCCACCCGGATAGCAGCCTGCTGCCCATCGGCCGCGCCCGTGACAATGCCCAGGCGTTCAGCGTCAGCGACCCGGATGCCGCCCGCGTTTTCTCCAGTGTCGATCTGCTGGATTTTGCCCGCCTGCTGGCCGATCTTGCGCCGGATGCCGCCGTGCAGCAGGCCGCCCGCCAGGTGATGGCGGCCGTGCAGGCGGCGGTGGTCTATGGCGCGGCCTCGCCGGAACTGCCCGGCTCGCACGGCATCGCTATCTATTTCCCCGCCAATGAGAATGATTATGCCCTGGCCGGCACAACCTACCCGCAGCAGGGCGGGGCCAAATTGCCCGGCTGGCAGGACTTTTTAGCCACCTTCTACGGCACCGCCACCCAAACGTTTCCCGCCGGCGACCTCAGCATCACCATCAATGAGGTGCTGCCCGCCGATGGCACCGCCAGCATTTATGACCCGCCGGTGGTGCTGTTCACCACCAATGGCAGCGGCATCGTGGATTTGCAATTTTTCGCCGCGCTCACGCTGGAAGATGGCCGCGCCATCCTGCTGGATGCCTCCCGGCTGGAATTTACCGTCACCACGCCGGAGGGCAACGTCATCACCGAATACCCGCAGGGCGAATCCTTGAATGAATTTGCCTGGAATGTGGAAATGCCGGTCATGACCGATGCCGCCGGCAACAGCGAAATCACCGTCTTCATCACCAGCCCGGATGATCCCACGGTCGCCACCGTCGGCGGCCTGTACCGCTGGCGCGATGGCAGCGAGTCCCGCGCGTACCTGGTGGTAGACCTGGAGACGCAGGCGGTGCAGAGCGTCTTTGGCCTTCAGGCAGCGGACGGCAGCCAGGCCGTGGGCGAAATTCGCCCGCGCACCGGCGATACCTTTGAGCCGTATTATCGCTTCGTGGGCGAAAATGGCGATCTGGAAGTCAGTCCTTCGGGCACGGAACTGGTCTTCAGTGATGCGCCCTTCACCTTCGAGTTTGTCCCGGCGGCCACCGGCAGCTACGTTTTTACCATGTGGGTGCAGGACATCGCCGGTAACATCAGCCTGGACAGCGTTAATTTCGCCGTCAACAATGATGACCTGGACCCGGCCTACCGCGGCTTTAAAGACCTGGGCATGGGCCTCAATTTCCTGTTCCCCTGGGGCTGGAGCAACCCGAATGTGACGCTGAATGCCGATGACAGCTACACGCTGGACGTGAGCAGCCCGGACGGCGCGATCACCGTGCTGGTGGATACGTATGGCCCGGCCTATGGCGTGCAGTCGCTGGACGACATCATCACCATCGCCACCGACACGCTGACCAATTTCGGCGCTGAGTTCGACCCGCCCGAAGCCACCCTGCTGGAGACGTTCGGCGGCGATTATGACGGCTATTTGCTGTACTACGGCTACACCACCGCCGATGATGCCGCCCGCCTGGGGGCGCAGATTGTGCTGTATGTGCCGGAAAACGCCACCGGCTACATCATCGACGTGGACACGGCCGCCGATCGCCAGGCGGAGGCGGCACAGGTGTTGAACGATATTATCAGCAGCATGTTCTTCTTCCCGCCGCGCTAATCGTAACCGCGACCGCGACCGCGATCAGAACGGGGCGGGGGGCTTAATCGCCCTCTGGCAATACCTGGCTGACGGAAGCCATGCGCCGCAGGATGCGCCGGGCTTCCGCGGCCGTGGCCGGGCGCGGGCTGGCGTTGTCTGCGATGATGACCGGCAGCAGCGCCAGCCGCGGCGGCCCCGGCGGCCGCAGGCGCAGCACCGCGATGGCTCCTTCCGTCACATAGCCCCGGTAGCCCTGGTCAAAGATGAAATTGCCCAGCGAGTACACGATGGGCCGCCCCCGGTACAGCTCCACCCCCTGCAACCAGTGCGGATGATGCCCGATGACGGCATCCGCCCCGGCATCGATGGCCAGCAGCGCTAAATGGCGCTGGCGCTGGTTTTGCAGCAGGGTATATTCCACCCCCCAGTGGAAGCCCACCAGCAGCACATCCACCTGCGGGCGCAGCGCCACGATGGCCGCCTGCACCGCGGCGGGGTCGGCATTGCGGACGTGCGCCACCACGCTGGCATCGTTGAAGGCCAGCAGCCCGATGCGCTGCCCGTCCTGCTCCACGATCACCGGCTCGCTCAGCCCGGTGATGGCCAGGCCGGCCGCACTGAGATGCTGCACTGTTTCGATGGCACCGGGCACGCCAAAATTTTCCGTGTGGTTGTTGGCCACGTTCACCACATCCACCCCGGCGGCCAGCAGCCCGGCCAGCGCCGCCGGCCGGCCGCAAAAGGTCAACCCGCGATAGCGCAGCGGGCAGGTGGCCGTGATGGCGTTTTCCAGGTTCACCCAGGTGATGTCCGCCTGCGCCAGCAGCCCGGCCACCTGCGCAAACGGAAAGGTGAAATCGTCGGTTTGCACCATGCGGGCGTAAATGGTGCGGCCCAGCAGCACATCGCCGGTGGCCAGCAGCACCACCTCGTCGGCGGGCAGGGTGGCCAGGTAGCGCTGCGGCTCACGATAGCGGAAGATGTCGTCCAGGGTGGGGGAGTGGCTCTCGGCCCGCAGCCCGCTGACCATAATCGTAACCATGGCCAGCAGCAGGCCCGGCAGCCGGGCACGGGGGTAGCGCATAAAGCCTCCGGCGGGTGGGGGCCGGGGACGATCGCGCCCCGGCCCGGTTGCCTCAATCAGTGGAGCCGGGGCGGCTTAATCGCCGGTGGCGTGGAACGGCTGCGGCATTTCCATCGCCTGCAACGCCCGCATCACCGCCCGGAACTGGTCAAAATAAAGCTGCTGTTTGGCATCGCTCATGGCCACCGGCGGGTTGGGGTGCACCTCCACCATCAGGCCATCGGTGCGAATGCCGCGCTCCATGAAGATCACATTCGGGTTGCCGGCGCTGATGATGTATTCGGCCGCGTTCAGCCATTCCTTGATGTTGTTGCCAAAGCCGCGCTTGAGGATGACCGGCTGGCGCACCTTGCCCAGGGCCTTCAGCAAAAAGCTGTTTTGCATGTTGCGCGCGCCCACCCAGAAAATATCCACATAATCGGACATCATCGCCAGTTGCGACATATCCATAATTTCGCTGGTGATGGACATGCCATACTTGTTGGCCACCTGCCGGGCGATTTTGAGGCCGGCTTCCCCCAGGCCCTGAAATTCGTAGGGCGAGGTACGCGGTTTGAAGGCCATGCCGCGCATAATTTTCACGCCGAATTCCG
>JALOOI010000097.1 GCA_025454495.1 Anaerolineae bacterium | reverse complement strand
CACCCGCAGCAGCCCGCGCCTCATGGGGCCGGCTGCCATACCGGGAACAGCATCCCCGGCCCGCGCAGCACCGGCCGCAGCACCCCGCTGTCGGTGGCTACCACATACAGCCCGTAGCCCTCCCGGCTCAGCGCCCCGAAGGCCAGCCAGCGGCCATCCGGCGACCACAGCGGCGGCGTGGCGGAGGCGAACAGCGGCGGCACATCCTGCTGCACCCGGCCATCCGCCCCCAGGATGCGAATGCCCGCCCGGCCGCCCGTTTGCCGCACATAGGCCACCCGCGCCCCGTCCGGCGACCAGGCCGGCGCGGAATACAGCGCGTCGTCAAGCTGCACCGGCGGCCCGGCCAGGTCGGTGAGGAACAATTCCCGCGCTTCGCCCCAGTGAAAATACAGCAGCCGCCCGCCATCCGGCGACCACGCCGGGAAAAAGGCATTGTCCAGCACGCGGCGGCGCTGTGTGCCATCCGCATTCACCAGGTACACAAAGCGCGTGGCATCCATGCGAAACCCACGAAAATCAATCGCCTGGTAGGCGATGCGGCGGCTGTCCGGCGACCAGGTGAGGTATTCTTCCAGCGCATCCGGCGTATCGGTCAGGTTGTGCAGCGCCCCGCCCGCCGCCGGCAGCACGAACAAATCCAGCATCCCGGACTCGGTATCCGCCTCAAAGCCGATCCAGCGGCCATCCGGCGACCAGCGCGGGTTACGGGCGAAGGCCGCAGCGGTGGCCAGGCTGCCCAGGCTGCGCCCCTGTGCCGATAGCAGCCGCAACTGCCCCGGCGCGATCACCGTCGTCACGAAATCTTCATCGGAGAACTGCCGCACCTCCACCAGCGGCGCAGCCGGGATCACCAGGCGCGTGCCATCCGGCGACCAGGCGAAGCCGCCCGCGCCCGTCACCTGGTCCGACAGCCGGTGCCGCGTGCCGGTGCGAATATCCAGCAGGTACAGCCCCGGCCGGGCCGCATCCTCCAGGTAAAAACTCAGCGTCCCCTGATGCAGCGCCGCCCCGCTGCCCGCCGCCAGCGCGATGCCGCCCAGGCTCAGCAGCAGCAGCAGTCCCATCGCCCGTACCACCCACCGGCTCATACCCCGCCTTTACCGCTAACCGGCCCCCGGCGGCCATCCCGCCGCGGGCTGCGCGGCCGGCCGCCAGTAGTAATGGGGCGGCAGCGTCAGCCGCTGCCAGTGCCCGCCGTGCACCAGGTAAATATCCTGGCCAAAGTCTGGCTCCGTCACCCGCGCCGAAACGATCCAGCCGCTGCCATCCGGCAGCCACGCCAGCCCGCCCACGCTGACGAACGCGCCGGCGACATCGGTCATGCTCTCATCCGCCAGGTTAATCTGCCGAATCACCGCCCGGCCGCGCTGTTCGGTCAAAAAAGCGATGCGATCCCCCTGCGGCGACCACACCGGGGCGGAGAGCATCACCACGCCGCCCGGCAGCGCCCGCGTCTGGCCATCGGCCGGGCGCGTCAGCCGCGGGATGTTGTCCGGGCTGAAGTGCGCCAGCCACTGCCCGTCCGGCGACCAGGACGGCTGGCTGCGCCCGGAGACCGCCGCGATCAGCCGGGCCGGGCCGCCCGCCACCGGCAGCACAAACAGCCGGCTGGCATCGCGCACGAAGGCCAGAGACGCGCCATCCGGCGACCAGGCCGGCAAACTTTCGTCCACCACCAGCGTATCAGTCACATTCACCGGCGCAGCGCCCGCCAGCGCCACCGTCACCACGTACACATCGCGCAGGCCGCCGGTACGCGCCGCCAGCAGCGCCAGCCGCGTGCCATCCGGCGACCATAACACCGCCAGCGGCGCGATGCCCGTCGCCACCGGCTGCACCTGGCGACCGTCCGCGGCCATCACATACACCGCCATCGTCCGGTCGCGGGTGGATAAAAACGCCAGCCGCGTGCCATCCGGCGACCAGCTCAATTCAGTATCGGCGGCCGGGTGGCGCGTCACATTATGGGCGATGGCCGTCCGGGTGTCGATCAGGAAGATGTCGTAATTGTTCGGCGAGCCACTCAGCAGCGCATAACAGGCGATGACCACGCCCGGCAGGCGCGGGCCCGCCGCCGTCGCCAGCAGCACCCCGGCCAGCAGGCTGGCGTACAGCAGCAGCCCGGCCCGCAGCAGCAGCCGCCTCATACGCCGTGCGGCCGCCAGGCCGCCTGGCGCACCGGCCGCCCCAGGTCGATCAGCCGCCACCGCGTGCCGGTCGCCACCTCCAGCAGCTCAATGGCCGTCTCCGTCAGCAGCGCCAGCCGCGTGCCATCCGGCGACCAGACCACCTGCTGCACCGGCGCGGCCAGGGTGGCCACAGCCCGCCCGCGGCCCGTGGCCACGTCCAGCACCAGGATCAGCGTGCGCCCGTGCAGCACCTTCACCAGGGCGATGCTGCGGCCATCCGGCGACCAGGCCGGGGGCGCAGCGGCCACCGTTCCGTCCCCGGTATCCAGGCGCACTTCGCGCCCGTCGTCCAGGTATTTTAGCCAGATGGCCGGGCGGCCATCGGTGAGCCGGATGAAGGCAATGGCGCGGCCATCCGGCGCGGCCCGTGGCAGCGTGGCGTTATCAATCCAGCGGCGCACCTGCCCGCTGCCCGGTTCAATACGCAGCACATCGCCGCCGCCGGTGTAGGCCGTCACCACGATCGCGCTGCTATCCGGCAGCCAGGCCACATCCTGCTCAGAAATCGCCGGCGTATCGGTCAGGTTGCGGGCCGCGCCCCCGGCCGCCGGCATGACGAAAATATCCGGCAGGCCGGTCGCCCGGTTGCCCGGAAAGCTGATCCACGTGCCATCCGGCGACCACACCGGGAAAAACGGAATGGTGCCGATGTGCTGCTGATGGGCCCCGCGCCCGCTGGCCTGCATCAGGTACAGCGCCGAGGTATCCTCCCGCCGCACAAAAATCATCTCCCGGCCATCCGGCGACCACGAAAACGACACTTCCTGCGCCGGGCTGTGCGTCAGATTGTGCAGCACGCCGGTACGGGTATCGACGGTGAAAATTTCGTTATCGGTGCCCACCAGCGCCACCACCGCAATGGCATCGCCCGGCTGCCAGCGCCCGGCCGCCCCGGCCAGCAGCAGCAGCGTGGCCATCAGCCCGTAAACCAGCAGCAGCACGGTCATGATCCAGCGGCTCACAGCCTCATCTCCGGCGTAATCTTCGGCGCAGCAGCACCACCAGGCACAGCGCACAGGTGGTCAGCGTCAGCGCTCCCCCGATCATAACCAGGGGCGGGCGATACGCAAAGACGACTTCGTAAAACTGGCCCGGCCCCGGCGGCAAACGCACCGCCACCAGCCCCCCGGCGACCTCCAGCGCGGCCGGCTGCCCGTTCAGCGTCACCTGCCAGCCGGGGTAGGCCGTCTCCTGCACGATCAACAGGCGTTCATCGGCTGCGCCCGCCACCGGCAGCACCACCGTATCCGCCCGGCGCAGCGCCGGCCGCACGGGCACGCTGTCGCCCTGGAGCAGGGGCCACGGCTGCGCCACCGCCACCCGGTCGGGCGGCAGCGTGAAGGCATAGGGGATGTCCTGCTGCGGCCAGTACAGCAGGCAGTTCTGCCCGTCCACCCTGGGGCTGTCGGCCAGCGGCATGTAGCCCATTTCGCGCAAAAAGGCCCGGTTATTCGCGTCCGGCAGCGCATAAGGCGGCATCTCCCGCCACAGCAGCCAGTCCCGGCTGCCCACCGTGAACGGCTCCGGCAGCGGTAAAAATTCCGCTTCGATGTTGTACAGCCGGATGCGCTGTTCTAAAAACGGGTCCAGCCGCACATAACCGAACATCCACACGCTCAGATGTTCATCCGGGCGGGCGGCCCGCAGGCCGCGCAGGCAGGTATCGACATAGGTTTCTTCGGCCTGCAACCCGCTGTTCAGCCAGGGGGTCAGCGTCTGGCGCACGGCCGCGGCGCAGGCCAGCACCAGGGCCGCCCCCGCCAGGCCGCGCAGCCAGGCGGCCGGCAGCGCCTGCGTGCTGCGCCACAGCGCATCCACCCGCAGCGTGACCAGCACCGCCACCCAGAACGACCCCACCGCCAGCGCCCGCCCCACAAAACGCCAGCCGCCCAGCAGGGGAATGGTGTTATACAGCCAGCCGAACAGCAGCGAGCCGCCCAGACCCCACACCGTCATCAGCGCCACCAGCGCCAGCCCGGCCAGCCACACCCGGCGATGATCGCGCCGGGCCGGGCGATGCAGCAGCGGGTACAGCGGCGGCACCACGATGAACACCGCCACCACCAGCCACCCCGGCACCACAAAACTGTAGTAAAAATACGGGCTGCCCAGGGTGTAACCGTTGGAACGGGGCATGAACACATCCAGTTCGGACGTGGCAGCCTCAAAACGCTCATTAAAATAGAGCGTCATCCCTTGCCAGCGATCCAGCACCATCCAGCCGCCATCCACCTCGTCGGCGTGGTCGCCAATATGGTCATACTGCGTCACCACCGGCAGCGTATACACCGCGCTAAAGCTCAACATCAGCGCCGCCGCCAGCAGCATACCGCGCCAGCCGCGCCAGTTCAGCCGGCCCTCGTAGCGGGTATAGGCCAGCGCCACCGCCGCCACGCTCAGCAGCATCGGCAGGATATACCACACATTGCCCACCAGGAACATCAGCCCCATCATCAGCCCGGTGAGCAGCACCCCCGGCCGGCGGCCGCGCATGGTTTGCACCGCCCCGGCGATGATCCACGGAAAATACGACTGTTGCAGCCCCAGTTGAAAATACCCGGTCAGCAGCATGGCGTGCTGGTTGCCCTTGCCCAGCAGCAGCAGCGCCAGCAGCACACGCCCGACCGCGCCAAGGCCCAGCACCCGCGCCAGATACCAGCCGCCCAGGGCCACCAGGGCCATATGCAGCACCACCGCATAGCGATAGCCCAGGGGCGGGCCCCACAGCAGCGCCGGCACGGACACCAGCGGGTTCACCAGCGGCGAAAAAGCATTGTCAATCAGCGGTTCGCCGGTGCGATAGTACGGGTTCCACAGCGGTATATCGCCCGTATCGCGCAGGGTGACGTGGGCCAGCGTCAGGTGGCCGGTCAGCCATTCCATTTCCCCGCCCGGCAGGCGCTCATGGAGCGGGGCCGTCAGCATAACGCGGGTGGCGACCAGGGTCACGGCCAGCACCAGCGCCAGTTCCGCGGCCACCTGGCGGCGCGGCAGGCGGGCCGGCGCGGGCGGCAGCACGGTCTGCGCGGCGGCCGTCACCAGCCGCTGCCACGCTGGTATCCGCGCCGGCAGCCAGCGATACAGCCCCATGATGCCCCACACCAGCACCACCAGCGCCAGCGCCCCCAGGGCCAGCGGCTGCGGCACAAACGGTAACTCACGCTCCGGCTGAAACGAATTGACATCAGGAATCATGAGAAACAGCGCCATTTCTCGGCCCGGCGGCAGGTTGCGCGGGCTGAAGCCGCCCCGATAGAGCGGTTCTTCGGACAGGGTAAACAGTGCCTGCAACCGCGCCGGGGTGTCCTGGTCGTCTGCCTCCACGAAGAAGGCATACAGCATCCCGGCGGGCAAATTGCGCAGCAGCCGGTCGGTCAGGTCTTCTTTAAAAATGTGCTGAATGCTCAGGTCGGGCCGGCCAAAGTAGCGCGTCAGCGCTTCGCCGTTATAATCCCACACAATCTTCCGGCTGACGATGTACACGCGGGTGTTGGGTGGCAGCGCCAGCGCCCGCAGCAGCACATCATCCGTATCCGGGTACACGGCCCCGCTGCCGGCATAATCGATCTCAAACTGCATCACGTGGCGGTCAAACCGGGGCAGCACCTGCTGCGTATAATAGGCCACCTGGGCCAGCGTGAAGCCGGCCGCCGCCAGCAGAATGACCGCGTTCCGCAGCCGCCGCAGCCGCAGATCATGCGCGGCCCCCGGCAGCAGCCAGTCCAGCGGCTGTATCACCCCGGCCGCCACGATGAGCGCCAGCGCCGGCAGCAGCCCCAGGTAGCGCGGCGCTTCCAGCGGGCTGGCCAGCAGGCTGAGGCCGGCCGCGCTGCCCACGATCCACCACAGCAGCAGCGATCCCGCCGGCTGCCGCAGCCGCCCCAGGCACACCGCCAGCCCGACCATGAACCAGGGCAGCAGCGCCGGAATGACGTAGCCCGTCGGGCCGCCGTAAAACCAGCTTGCATCCGGGAGCTGGATGAGCGCCCGCAGCACCAGCAGCAGCATGTCCCCCTGCCGGCCCAGGCGTTCCAGCAGCCCGGCGGCCGGGGCGGCGCTGCCCATCTCCGTCAGCCGCGGGATCAAGGTCAGGCTTTGCCCAAAATAGACATACAGCAGCGGCACCGTCAGCGCCCCGGCCATGCTCAGCAGCAGCAGCAGATTGCGCCGCGTGGGCCGCTGCCAGCCCGCCGGCCGCCCGAACCACGCCAGCCACAGCAGCCAGCACAGCGCAAACGGCACAAAGAACAGCCGCCCGCCTTCATAAAAATACTGCGTCCACCCCAGGCACAGCCCGGCCAGCACAAAATCCACCGCGCGACCGTGCCGCAGCCCGCGCACCAGGCACGCCAGCGCCAGCGTGCCCATCACCGGGTCGGCAATGTTGTTGATGCCGATGCGGCTGAAGTGCCAGTGCACCGGCAGCGCCGCCATGATGACCGCGGCCAGCAGCGCCGTGCGCCGGTTGAACAGCGCCCGCCCCAGGGCATACACCGCCGCCACCTGCGCCACCCCGAACAGAGCGCTCAACAGCCGCAGCGCCCCCAGGGACGGGCTGAGCAGGTCGGTGATAACCCCCTGCCAGTACGGGTAAACCCAGGTGAAGGCCGTCACCTGGTTAAATGGCAGCAGCAGTTGCGCCCGGTCGCCGCGCAGCCGCACCACCGCATCCATATAATGAATTTCGTCCAGCAGGCGATGCGTCCAGCCGTCCAGGTTCCATAAGCGCAGCGCCAGCGCCCCGCCCAGGATCAGCAGCAGCCAGCGCCAGGCCGGCCTGCGCCAGCGTGCCCGCGCCCAGGCGGCCACCTCCGGCGGCGCGGGCAGCCCGCCACACAGCCCGGCCGCCACCAGCCCGCTGCCGGCCAGCAGCAGCGCCATTTGCAGGTGCGGCAGCAGCGCCACCACCTGAAGCAGGCTCTGGTCTGGCTCCAGGACGTTGATTTGCATCAGCAGCAGCAGGCACACCAGCCCCGCACCCACCGGACGCGGCTGCACCGACCGCAAAGGGGGAGCGGACGGATGTGGGCGCGGTTGCGGGGGTGGCCCGGCGGCCAGCCGGTCGCGCAGGCGCTCCAGCCGGGCCAGCAGCGTCTCCCGGCGGGAACGCCAGTCGGCCACGGCCAGCAGCAGCAGCCCCGCGCCGAACAGCAGCAGCGGCCCGGTCAGGTCGGCGGCCGCACCGGGCCCAATCCACAGCCCGGCCAGCAGCAGCGCCAGCGTCGCCGGCAGCACCGCCCGCACACCGGGCCGCGACCATTGTTCACGCAGCAGCCCGGCATACAGCACCAGATTGGGGCCGGTCTGCGGCAGCCGATAGAGCAACAGCGCCGCCAGGCTCACCGCCAGCAGCGCCGGGGTCTGGTACTCCGGCGGCAGGGCCAGCAGCAGCAGCGCCAGCCCGGCCAGCAGCAGCAGGAATAACAGCCAGCGCAGCGGCCCCTGCGGCCCGCGTGCCGGCGGGGAAGGCATCTCAGGCTGCGTCATCCACCCTCTGCCAGCGACCGGCCATCGTGTTCACTCTGCACGCCGTACCTGCCCGGCCTAATACGTCAGCAGCACAATATCTTCGCCGGCGCAGCGCAGCAGCACATGATAGCCATCCAGCCGCCGCACGGACACCGGCCGGGTGCTGGTAAAGCTGTTCACCAGTTCCGCGCCGGCCGGCAGCCAGTCCGCCGCCGGTTCGCTGCGCCAGGCGCTCAGGGTTTGCTGCGTCAGCAGCACATTCTCCGCCGCCGACCACAGCAGATGCTCCCGCAGCGGCAGCAGCCGGGTGTGCAGGTTCAATGTTTTTTCCACCAGGTATAGCTGACCGTCCAGGGCATACACCGCATAATCGCGCACGGCATCCGCCGGCAGCACCTCCAGCGGCACATCCTGGGGCGGGGGCGGCTGCCAGTCCGCCGGCGCGGGGGGCAGGGCCTGCGCGTTCCGCAGCACCAGCGCCACCAGCAGCACCGTCAATTCCAGGATGATGATGGCCGCCCGCAACTGCTCACCGCGTGTTGGTTGTGTTCGCTCCGGCATCAGGCACGCTCCCCATTCACTCACGGATGACGGTTCCATTGTATAGCACAAACTGCTTTTCGGGCGCAATCTGCACATTTTCTGTATACACCGGCGCTGCCAGAGCATAGCGCTCGCGCAGCAGCGCCAGGCTGGTGACATCGTCCCGCGCTACGAAGAAGGCCACCGTCCCCGCCGCCGGCAAACCCGCCACCCGCAGCCTCTGTCTCACGCTCCGCCTCCGTTTCGGTGTCGCATCAGACTATGATACCCGCTTTGCCCGGCCAACTGCCGGCCAAAAATCGCCGCGGCCCTGGTACAATCAGGCTTTGCGAAAGGATTTTTGCTGATGAAAGCCGTTTTATGCCACGCTTTTGGTCTGCCGGACACGCTCACCGTTGCGGAAGTCGCCAGCCCGCACCCCGCCCCCGGCGAGGTGAAAATCGCCGTCCGTGCCTGCGGGGTTAACTTCCCGGATGTGCTGCTGGTGCAGGGCCTGTACCAGATGAAACCGCCCTTTCCCTTCAGCCCCGGCCTGGAAGTCGCCGGCGATGTGCTGGCGGTGGGCGCGGACGTGACGCATTTTAAACCAGGGGATCGCGTGATCGGCATCGTTAATTATGGCGGCATGGCGCAGGAGGTGGTGGTGCCGCAGAGCATGACGCTGCCCCTGCCGGAGGCCATGCCTTATGAGCATGGCGCGGCGTTCCCCATCGCTTACGGTACCTCGCATGTGGCGCTGGAATACCGCGCCCGCCTGCAACCGGGCGAAACGCTGCTCGTCCTGGGGGCGGCCGGCGGCGTGGGGCTGACGGCCGTCGAGATCGGTAAACGCCTGGGCGCGACGGTCATCGCGGCCGCCAGCACGCCCGCCAAACTGGCGCTGGCACAGCAGTATGGCGCAGATCATGTCATCCAGTACGGCGTGGAAGACCTGCGCGAGCGCGTGCAGGCCATCACCGGCGGCGCTTTTGCGGATGTCATCTACGATCCGGTCGGCGGCGACCTGTTCGACCAGGCCCTGCGCTGCATCGCCTGGGAGGGGCGCTACCTGGTCATCGGTTTTGCGGCCGGGCGCATCCCGGAACTGCCGGTGAACCGCGTGCTGCTGAAGAACAGCGCCCTGCTGGGCACCTTCTGGGGCGCTTACGCACAGCATCGCCCGCAGGTGATGGCGGAATCGCTGCAAACCCTGCTGAGCTGGTACGCCGCCGGCCGGCTTAAGCCGCACCTGCACGCCACCTTCCCGCTGGAACGCGCCGCCGACGCGCTGAAGGCCCTGCTGCATCGCCAGGCTATGGGGAAAGTGGTCATCCTGCCATGAGCCAGCCCGCCGCCCCTAAAACCCTGCGCGATCATCTGCGGGCGCTCGGCGGTGCGCTGCTGCTGGTCGCCGTCACCTTTGCGCTCATCGAAGCCGGCCTGCGCGTCATTGACCCCTGGGGACTGCGCTATTTTGAAGACCTGGCGCAGATGGGCAACGTCATCTTCACGCCGGATGACCGGCGCGGCTACATCATGCCGGATGGCACCTACCAGTTCAGCCACTGGTCGGCCACGGTGCAGGACGGCGGCCGCGTGCTGCCGGCGACGAACCCGGCCGCCGCCTGCGAGATCGTCCTGCTGGGCGATTCGGTGGGCTTTGGCTACGGCGTGAACGATGCCGACACCTGGGCCAATGGCGTGGCGCGGGCGCTGCCGCAGCTTCATCTGCGTAACCTGAGCGTGCCGCGCTACAACAGCACCAATGTCCTGGGCATGTACCGCACCGTGCCAGATGCGGCCGCCTATCTCTATCTCATCATCAACAACGATGTGGCGGCGGCGATTGATGTCACCACACAGCGCTTTGGCGGCGCGGGGGAGGGGCTGCCCTGGCTGGTGCGCTATATGAATTTCGCCCTCTATCGCGGGGGGGGCACCGACCGCGACGAAAACGCGCCGCCCACCACCGACACGCTGCCGGATACGCCCGCGGTGCAGCGCTTCTTCGACGAACTGGCACAGCTCACCGCTGACCCGCGCGTGTACCTGGCCGCCTTCAGCGGCGAAGCCCTCACCAGCACCATCCTGGCCCGCGGCTACCCGCTGACGGTGCTGGACTATCCGCGCCAGCGGCGCATCAGCCTGGCGGATTATCATCTCAATCCGCAGGGGAACGCGGAACTGGCCGCGCAGATGCAGCCCCTCATCGAGCGCATCGCCGCCGCGGCCTGCCCGCCCGCCCCCTGACGGCCCCACGGCCGCACCCGGCGGGCGCATACTGTCGTGCCCGCCGGGACTGCGCCGCTTAAACGGCGATGTTGTACAGGGCGCTGGCCACGTTAGCATCAAACGGGGCCCACGCCAGCCGCACCGTCGCCGTCAGTTGATAGCTGTCGTAGTACGGCAGGTAATCCACACTCACCGCGATCCGGCGGCGGTAGCCCACCACCCAGCCCGGACGATACGCACACACGGCCGTCCCCTGCGTGTTGGTCGCGCCCACCTTGCCATCGCTTTCCGTCAGCGGCAGCCGCGGCGACACAAAGACCGGGATGCCATCCATAAAGCCAAGCTGCCCCGTCAGCACGGTCGCGTTCACCCCGGCCTTGTCCACCGTCAGGAATTCCGGCAGGCTCAGCAGCCTGGCGTAGGTATTGCCATCCACGATCCACGCCAGGTTATTCGGGTTCACCGAATAGCGGGCCGGCAGCTTAAAGCGGGTTTCGCGCAGTTTGGCCAGCGTGGGGGCGGCGTTGCCCATATCCACCCGGCTGGCGGTGGTCGTCACCAGCGGCTGTTTCCGCAGCCCGTCCAGCGCCAGGTACACGGAACCGGCGGCCGGGGCGGCGGCATCGCTGTTGATGTTGCCGGTGGCGGTCGTCACCGTATCGCCATTCAGCAGCACATCATCCATCGCTTCGGCCATCGCCCGCATCGCCTGCTCGCGGTACAGCGTCAGCACCGGCACGATGCTGTCTTCCACCAGTTCACTGCTGAAGCCCACCCGCAGCGCCAGCTTTTTCGCGTTCAACTGAATTTTGCCGCTGCCCATTTTGCTATCCGCCACCGCATTACCGCTGCCCAGGGCGAGCTGCGTTTCATCTTTGGTCTCCGGCACAAAATACACCGTCGGGTCGGTGCCTTCGATGGGCAGTTCAAACGGGTTGGATGGCATTTCGATCATGGGAAACAGCGGCAGCACCACGTTATCCAGCCGCGCTTTGCGCCAGATTTCCGCGCTCCACAGGTCTGGCACCCATTCATCGCCGAAGCCGGTCTGCGTGCTGTAGGCCAGTTCATCGGCCTTCACCGGCAGCAGGTTCGCCCGGCTCACCTTGTGCGCCAGCGCACTGGCGAAGCGCTCGCTCACCCCCTGGAACCCCTTCGCCGAGCGCAGCAGCACATACCCGTGCAGCATGTCCAGCGCGTCCAGCACGTCATATTCGCTGCCCACGCTCACCCGGTGTTTGACGGCCTCGCTGGTCTCGGCCAGCGGCAGGCGTTTGCGCGGTGCGTTCAGCGGTGTCTCGTTCATGTGGCTTTTTCCTCTCGCAGCCAGCGGCTGCCAGTCGATGTCGGTCTGTTCATCATCCTCAGCGGCGGGGTCGCCCCCGCCCGGCTCCTCGCGCCAGGCATCCGGCGCGAACGCGGCATAATGCTTCAGCGGGCTGACGGCCGTCGCCCGCGGTTCGGCCGGGGCGGGCGTTAAACTGCCCTCCACGATGGGCCAGGTGTCAATGTGGCCATCCCCGGCCACGCGCACCAGGTGCGCCACGCTGCCGGATGACCAGTGCAGCACGCCCTGTTCCACCAGGCGCAGCACCGTTTGCACATAGCGCTTTCGCAGGTCAAGCTGCGCTTCCGCCCACACGCCCACCTCATCCGCCCGCAGCGTGTCCATCTGCCCGATGACCGCGGCTTTCACCCGGCCATCCAGCCCGTGATGGTAAAGCACCGGCCGGCGCTCATACCAGGCCAGCCCCAGATCCGTCTCCGGGGTGAAATACTCACCCTGTAAATCGCGCGCCTGCGGCGATCCCCAGACCACCAGGTAGCCGCCCACGCGCCCGGCGGCGGCATTGACGGCCTTCACCGCCTGTAAGCTGTGTTCCATACTGCCTCCTTCCTGTCCCTGGCTGTGTGCCCGGCGGCCTCACTCCACCCACACGCGATTGATCGTCATGGTGCAGGGGCGGGCCGCCATGCCGCGCCGGCAGCGGCCGCCGTTAGCCCGTAAGCGACCCGGCCGCCTCTGCTGGCGTGTTGTTAAGCTGCCCGCCGGCAGCCGGCACCGGCCGTCACCGTCGTTCATGGCTCACCATAGCACACCTGTTCAGCAAAAAGGTGAACATTTGGTCTGACATTTGTACACTTTTTGGCCGGCAGCGGCCGCGCAGCCCCCGGCTGGATAAAAGGGTGCTAAGAAAAAATGCAGCCCCTGTTGTAAAAAGTTTTATCATCGGTTAAAATGTAATTACGCCTGATTATCAAACGATCTTTTCGCAGAAAGCATGGCGACCATGAACGCAGTAAAAACATCCGCTCCACTCACCACCGATACCACTCACACCCCCGGGCCGCGCCCGGTGTGGCTCACAGCGGCCTGGCTGGAGCCGCGCCTGGTGCCGGTCACGCTGCTGGCCATCCTCGCCAGCCTGGCCGGGGAACACGCCGGGCTGCCGCGTGAACTGACTCTCCTGTTCGACCTCATCGCCTACGTGGCCGGCGGGCTGTTCGGCGTAAAATCCGCCCTGGCCAGCCTGGCACAGCGTAAGCTGGATGTCGATCTGCTGATGGTGCTGGCGGCCGTGGGCGCGGCCAGCATCGGCGAATGGCACGAAGGCGCGATTTTGCTGTTCCTGTTCTCGCTCAGCAATGTGTTGCAGGATTACGCCATCGGCCGCAGTCGCAGCGCCATTCAAAGCCTGTTTAAGCTGTACCCGGAACAGGCCCAGGTGCGCCGCGGCGACCAGGTGCTAACGGTGAAAATCAGCGAGATTCGCCTGCATGAGGTGGTGCTCATCGAACCCGGCGCACGTATTCCGGTGGATGGCACGGTGCTGGCCGGGCGCTCTGCCGTGGACCAGGCCCCCATCACCGGCGAATCCATGCCGGTGGATAAGCAGCCGGGGGACATCGTTTTCGCCGGCACGCTGAACAAACAGGGCATCCTGGATATTGAAGCCACCCGCCTGGCCACCGAAACCACGCTGGCCCGCATCATCAAAATGGTGGAAGAAGCCCAGGAACGCAAAGCGCCCACCGAGCGTTTTCTGGAAGCCTTTGAGGAACGCTACGCGCTGTTCATCCTGGGGGTGGTGGCGCTGTTCATGGTGGTGCCCCCGGCCCTGGGCCTGGCAGATTTCGCCACCAGTTTCTACCGCGCCATGGTGTTGATGACGGTGGCCTCCCCCTGTGCGCTGGTCATCAGCGTACCGGCGGCGTTCATCTCGGCCATTGCTTCGGCGGCCCGCGGCGGGGTGCTGTTCAAGGGCGGGGCCTATCTGGAACAGCTTGCCGGGGTGAAGGCCATCGCCTTCGATAAAACGGGCACCCTCACCGGCGGCGAACCGCGCCTCACCGACCTGCACCCGGCCGGCATGACACCGGCAGCGCTGCTGGCCGCGGCGGCCGCGGTGGAAAATCGCTCCGAACATCCCATCGCCCGCGCCATTGTGCAGGCGGCCCGCGCCCGCCAGGTGCCCGTGGCCGACGTGACCGATTTCGAATCCGAGCCGGGGCGCGGGGTACAGGCCCGCGTCAACAACCAGACCGTGCTCATCGGCAGCATCGCCTATTTAGAACGCGCCACGCCGCTGCCCGCCGACCTCAGCGCCCCCCGCGCGGCGCTGGAAGCCGCCGGTAAAACCGTGATCGGGGTGCTGGTGGAGGGTGCGTGGGCCGGCATCATCGCCGTGGCGGATACGCTGCGGCCGGAAACGCCGCAGGTGGTGGCCGGGCTGCGGGCCATGGGGCTGGAAGTGGCCATGCTCACCGGCGATAACGTGCAGGTGGCCCGCAGCATCGCCGCCCAGGCCGGCATCACCCGCGTGTATGCCGGGCTGATGCCCGAAGACAAAGTGACGGCCCTCCAGGCGCTGCAACGGGAATTTGGCAGCGTGGCCATGGTGGGCGATGGCGTGAACGATGCCCCCGCCCTGGCGCTGGCCGACATCGGCATTGCCATGGGGGCCGCCGGCACCGATGTCGCGCTGGAGACGGCCGATGTGGTGCTGATGGCCGATAAGCTGGAGCGCATTCCAGCGGCCATCCGCCTCAGCCAGCAGGCCCGCCGCGTCGTGTGGCAAAATATCACCTTCTCGCTGCTGGTGATCGTGCTGCTGGTGGCGGGCACGTTCCTGGTGGCGTTACCGCTGCCCCTGGGGGTGCTGGGGCACGAAGGCAGCACGGTCATCGTCGTGCTGAATGGCCTCATCACGCTGCTCATCCTGCCGGAGCTTCAGCGCCGGCGGGCCGGCCGCGCCCTGCCAGCGTAACAGCGCGGGCCACCGCAGCATC
>JALOOI010000096.1 GCA_025454495.1 Anaerolineae bacterium | reverse complement strand
GGCACCCGCGCCCCGGTTGACGGGTCATACCAGCCGATGACGTAGGCGGCCGCCCCGGCCCCGCTCAGATCGCAGGTGGTCAGCACGCGCTCACCGCGGGCCCAGCCGGTGATGGGCCGCTGCCAGTCGGCGGGGATGCCGGCACACTGCGCCAGAATACGCCCATCTTCCGCCACGCCATGCACGAACAGATGCCGGCTCTCCGGCTGGCGGCGGGTGGTGCTCCACACCAGCCGAATGCGGCCGCCGGCTGTTTCGGCCCGCAGCAGCCGCAGCCCATTGGCCCAGGCAGCCACCGGCGCGGCCATCTCCGCCGGGGTGGCCCATTCCCGCGGCGGCACCCGGACGGTCATGGTGCCGATCTTCACCCCGGCGCTGCCGATGTAAAGGTGCAGCGGATAAGTGCCCGCCGCCAGATCGCCGGGGACATACACCCGCCGCAGCACGCGCCAGGTATCGCCGGGTTGCCAGCCGTCCTCGATCACCGTCATGGCCTGCGCGGCTGCGTCGCCCCAGGCCAGCCGAACCACGGCCGGCGGAGCGTTCGTTTCCACCCGCCACAGCGCGGAGAGCGTCAGCGCATCGCCCACGCTGGCCGCGGCCGGCAGCGCGTCCACCGCCAGCAGGCTCAGCCCATCCGCGCTCAGCAGGGGCGGCTCCGTCACCGGGGCGGGCCTGGCCGGCCGGGCTACCGTGAGGCGGCCGGCCACAACGGCCACCCCCTGCGGATTGCCGTCTGCGTTCAATACGTCCAGGCTGCGGGCGGCGGCCGGGTCATACAGCGCGACCTCCAGCGTATACTCACCGGGTGGCGTGTGCGGCGGCAGGCTGAGCGCGACGCGCTGCTGAAGATAATAGCCCGGCCGCCAGTTGAAGGTCGATACCGCCCCTGGCTGCCAGTCGATCTGTTCTGTCACCGGCAGTCCGGCGGCATCGCGCAGCGTCACCACGCTGGAATAATCGCCGGGGATCGCCGCCTGCCAGAGCTGCCAGTACAGCGTCAGCGGTACAGTGTCCCCGGCCGCTGCCACCGGCGTATAAGCATCCAGCCCAATCAGCCGAATCTCGTGGTTAAAATTCGCCAGCAGCGGGATAGCCACCCCCTGCGCCAGCCCGCCCGCGAAGCGCTCGCGCAGCAGGGGAGTCGCCCCACGGTCGATCACCAGCGTTTTTAGCCCGAAGATGAGCAGCCCCAGCAGCAGCATGTGCAGCGCCAGCCGGCCGTCTGGCGGTGTGTTGGCAGTGGCGGGCGGGGACGTGCGCCAGGGCCGCCGCAGGAGCAGCAGCAGCAGACCGCCGGCCAGCCCGGCCAGGGTGATGCCATTGGCCAGCGTTTGCACCGGCGTGCTGCCCAGGCGCACCTCCAGGGTATGCTCCCCGGCCGGCACCGCCACACTGACCAGCCCGTGCGGTACCGTCGGCGTGACCGGCACGGTTGCTCCGTTCAGCGTGGCAGCAAAGGCCGGCACATACAGCCAGTCAAACACCAGTTCGGTCGGCGTGGCGGCCGTCAGCCGCAGCGTGGCGGCCGTCGGTTCCCAGGCGGCGTGGTGCAGCGTCACCCCCGGCGGCGGCGTGAGGCGTGGCGGAATGCCCGTCGCGCTGCACAGCGCCCGCCGGCGTTCCGCGTCCGGCAGTTCGGCCACCTGGCGCGGCAAAAATTCCCCGAAGGACGAGGTCGCAATCAGGCCGCTCTCGCGCTCAAAGTCCTGGGCATCGCAAATCGTCTGCGGCTGTACCTCCGGCAGCGGAATCCACACGATCCACGGCAGGGCATACAGCATGACCGCCACCGCTGCCAGCCGCGGCCGGCGGGCCACACCGAGGGCCACCGTCAGCGCCAGCAGCAGGCTGGCCGGGCCCAGCAGCCGCCAGGGAAACTGGCTGTAGCGCAGCAGGGGCAGCCAGTGCCACACGGCCGCCGAAGCCGGCGTGGTCATGAACAGCAGCAGCAGGATGCCGGCCAGCGCCCAGGCGATTAGCGCCCGCTGCGGCACCGGCCCCCGGCGGCGTACCAGCAGCACCAGCGCCGGCAGCGCCAGCACGAGCTGTGCCAGGCTCAGTGCCACCGGGATGGGCGGCTGAAGCTGCGTTGGGTCGGCCGGGATGAGGGGCGGGCGCAGCGCTGCCGTCACCGGGGCAAAGTTAGACAGCACATCAATGGCCGGCAGCGCCGCGGTGATGGCATCAATTTTCACATCGTCGGTCTCCAGCAGCACCGGCAGCCAGAAGAAGGCCGTCAGCAGCAGCGGCAGCACCAGCGCCAGCGCCAGGCGCAGCAGCAGCGCGGCCCGCCGACCCTGCCCGTGCAGCGCCCCTATCAGCAGTCCGTACAGCAGCAGCAGGCCCGCGCCATACAGCGACGTGATGTGATGCGTCAGCACCAGGGCAGCGAAGCACAGCGTCACCAGCACCAGATTCGCCCGCGAGCCATTCAGCAGCCAGCGGTGCAGCGCCCACAGCACGCCGGGCAGCAGCGCCAGCGCGGCATATTCGGCCACTGCGCCGCGCCAGATGCTGTTAAACAGCAAATAGGGGGCGTAAACATAGGCCGCCGCGGCGATGAAGCCGGCCGCCGTGCCCCGCGCCCCGCCCCACGCCTGGCCCAGCAGGAACATGCTCCCCGCCGCCATAAAGGTATACAGCACCATGGCCGCCAGGAAGGCCGCCACATAGGACAGCCCGGCCCCGTGCAGCAGTTGCATCGGCAGCAGCGACAGCGGCGGATAATAGTTGAACAGGGGCGCACCATACCCGTAGGCCATGCCCGGCGCGTACCGCGGGAACAGCACGCCGGTATGGTCATAACTCACCAGGCGATACAGGTGCAGCCGGCCATCGGCACTGAGGGGCAGCGCCCCGGAGAAAAACGGCTGTGCGGCCGTCAGGCTGAGCATAACCAGCGCGAGGATGATCCACAGCGGGCGGCGCATGATAATCCATCCATCATCAGCACAACAGATGAACACCGGCCGCGATTGTAACGGCAGACCGTTCCATGCTCCACCCGCAGCCTGGCGGCCGCGCGGGCCGGCTTACACGGGCTGCCCGGTCAGGCTGTGGTAAAAGGGATTGTCCGGTGTCAGGTCGGCCCGGCGGACAACGCTGCCGGTACGCGCGGCCTGATACAGCCCGGTGATGAATTCCAGCACGCGGCGGGCTTCCCACCCGCTGACCAGCGGCGGCTGCCCGGCCTCCAGGCTGTCCAGCAGCGCGGCCACCTGCGCTGTGAGCGTCCCCGGTTGATCCTGCGGGATGCGCCAGCCGGTGATGGGCACATCACCCGGCAGCGTAAAAGCCCAGTCGGACGTGTCGTAGCGGTAGAGCGCTTTCACTTCCAGCGTGGCCTGCTGGCAATCCAGCCGCAGGTGTGTTTCCTGGCGCGGCGAAACGGCGCTGTTGGCGATGCTGCCCACTGCGCCACTGGCAAACGTCACCAGCGCCAGCGACACATTTTCCACCTCAATGGGATGCTCAAAAGTACGCATGATGGCCTGCACCTCCTGCCAGTCGCCCAGCAGCCACAGCAGCAAATCCATCAGGTGGATGCCGTGGCCCATGGTCGTGCCCCCCAGGGAAGCCGCCCACTGGCCGCGCCACGGCACGGCATAATAATCCATCTCGCGGTACCACAGCGTATGGCAGGTGGCCAGCAGCGGCCGGCCCACTTCGCCGGTGTGCAGCAGGCGCTGCACAAACTGCGCCGCCGCGCCAAAGCGCCACTGAAAGACTGTGCTCAGCGTGCGCCCGCTGGCGGCTTCGGCAGCCAGCAGCCGGTCAAATTCTGCCAGCGACGCGCACAGCGGTTTTTCGCACAGGACATGGGCCCCGGCCGCCAGGCACTGCATGGACAGCGCCGCATGGGTGCCCGGCGGCGTGCAGATATGCACCAGATCGGGCTGTTCGGCGTGCAGCATGGTGGCCGTATCGGCATAGCAGGCGGGGATACCATGCTGCTGGCAGAAGGCCTGCCCCCGCGCCACATCCGTATTGACGGCCGCCACCAGGCGCACCCGTTCCCCGGCCGCGTGCAGCGCCTCGACGTGGGTGCTGGCAAAGGCCCCGGTGCCAATGAGGGCGACACGCTGCATAAGCTTCCTCTCCTGGGCTGCGGCGGGCAGAAAGTGCCCGGCTGACGGCGCATTGTACTCGCCGGCCGGCTGACCGGCAATGTGCCCAATCTTAATGATTGCCATCTTGCGCGAAAACCGCCGCCAGGTCATAATCCGGGATGACTAAATAAACATTTGGCTTAATAATTGGCTTTTCATGCAGACGAACCGTATTGCTTTTGTCTCACTCATTCGTACAACTTTTGATGTCGCCCTGGCGACCGCCGTCACTGACCAGGCGCGATCCACGCTGGCGCAGGCCGGTTATACGCCGGCCGGCCCCGCGGCCCCGGTGACGACGCTGGACGAAGCCCGCGCCGCTGCTGCCGATTTCGCCGGGCAGCCTCCCGATCTGTTAATTTTGTTCCAGGCGACCTTTGCCGACAGCACCATGGCCATGGCCTTCGCCGATGTGCTGGATGTGCCGCTGCTGCTGTGGGCCGTCCCCGAAGCGCATACCGGCGGCCGGCTGCGCCTTAACTCGCTGTGCGGCATTAACCTGGCCGGGCACGCCTTCACCCGGGCCGGCGTGCGGTATCATCATCTGTATGCCGCGCCGGATGACCCCGCGGCGCTGACCACCATCCAGATGCTGGCTGAGGCCGCCGGGGTGCGCCGCCGCCTGCAAACGGCCCGCCTGGGGCGTGTGGGTGAACACCCGGCCGGGTTTGAAACCTGTGAAGTGCATTCGGCCGCCCTGCGCGAAACTTTTGGCGTGGAGGTGGTGCCGGTGGATTTGCAGCAGCAGGTCTTCGCCGGAATGCCAGCGGCCGATGCCGCGGCTGTGGCGGCCGTGGAGGCGGATTTACGCGGGCGCGTGCAGCAGTTGGACACGCTGGATGCCGCTGCCAGCCGGCGCACCCTCAGCGCTTATGTCACTCTCCGGCAGATGGCCGACGCACAGCAGTTGCAGGGCTTCGCCGTGCGCTGCTGGCCGGAATTCTTCACGGAAATGGGCTGCGCCGCCTGCGGGGCCATGTCCCTGCTCAACGACAGCCTCATCCCGGCTGGCTGCGAAGCGGATGTGAACGGCACGCTCACCGGGCTGCTGCTGCAATGGCTCAGCGGTACGCCGTCTTTTGGCAGCGATATCGTGTCTGTGGATGCGGATGCTGACGCGCTGGTGCTGTGGCACTGCGGGCTGGCCCCCCTGGCCATGGCCGACCCCGCGACCACCCCCGGCGTGACGCTGCATTCCAATCGCAAAATGCCGCTGCTGCTGGAATTTGCCCTTAAACCAGGGCGCGTGACGGTGGCCCGGCTCAGCGAAGCCACCGGCACCTATCGCCTGGTGATCGGCAGCGGGGAGATGGTACGCGGCGTAAAAGCCTTCTCCGGCACCACCGGGCTGCTGCGCTTTGACCGCCCCGCGCAGGCGGTGCTGGAAACCATCCTGGGTGAAGGCCTGGAGCACCATATCTCCCTCACTTATGGCGATTACGTGCCCCACCTGCGGGCACTGGCGCACATGCTTCGTTTACCGGTGCTGATGTTATAAAAGGAGGCGGCCTGGCGCATCAACGCGGTTTGATCGGCGAAAACACTTACGCTCACTTATCTGAGGTTTCAGGGAGTTCACGATGAAAAAAGTTCTGCTGTTGCTGGCGTTGCTGGTCCTGGGGCTGACTTCGGTCGCCGCGCAGGATAATGTTGAGCTGCGGATCACCTGGTACGATGATGGGAATGAAGGTACGGTGCTGCGGGAACTGCTGGATCGCTTTGAAGCGGAAAACCCCGGCATTACCGTCATTGTGGATACCGTGGCCTATAATGTGGTGCTGGAACAACTGCCGCTCCAGGTGGAAGCCGGCGAAGGCCCGGATATGGCCCGCGTGACCGATTTTGCCGCCTTCCGCGGTCGCTATCTTGACCTGCGCCCGCTGGTGGCCGATGCTGCCTACTGGGAAGCCAGCTTCCCGGCGGCCGTCCTCCAGGCGCTGCGTTCTGAAGACGATACCAGCGCCATTCACGGTTTCCCCAATCAGTTCACCGTCACCGGCCCCTTCATCAACCGCACCCTGTTTGAACAGGCCGGTATCGAAGTGCCGTCCGATACGAATGATGCCGTGACCTGGGCCGAATGGACGGACATCACCGCCCAGGTGGCCGAAGCCACCGGCACGCCCTATGCCATCGCCATGGATCGCAGCGGCCACCGCTTCAGCGGCCCGGCCTTCAGCGAAGGCGCGACTTACTTCAATGAAGATGGCACCATCACCATGGATACCCCCGGCTTCCGCCTGATGGCCGAAACCCTCATCGGCTGGCATACCGCCGGCATCACCCCCGCTGAAGTGTGGATCGGTTCCGGCGGGAGCTATGCCGCCGCCGCCGATTTCTTCA
Source organism: Anaerolineae bacterium (assembly GCA_025454495.1). Classification (GTDB taxonomy): domain Bacteria; phylum Chloroflexota; class Anaerolineae; order Aggregatilineales; family Phototrophicaceae; genus JALHOR01. Next base: position 8,316 of record JALOOI010000096.1, on the reverse strand, counting down.
TCAATGGCCAGCTCGTCATGTACATGTCCGGGAGCTGGCAGATTGGCCGCTTCTCCAATGACATCGCCGATGCTTTCGACTGGCAGGCCGTGCCGAACCCCACCGGCGAAGGTGGCAGCACCGGGATGCCCGGCGGTACCGTGATGGTGGCCTTTGGCGATACCGAACACCCCGAAGAAGTGGCGCTGGTGATGGATTATCTGGCTTCGGTGGAAGCGCTGAAGGAATTCAGCGAACGCACCCTGTTCATCCCCGGTCATCTGGGCCTGGGTGAACTGGATTACCAGACCGACGTGGAAGCTGCCAAAGCCGCGCTGACGGCCTTTGTGGCGGAAGTGCCCAAACTGAACGACCAGGCCTACGAACTTCAGTACGGCGGCCGGGCCTTCGCCATCAACAACCCCATCCGTGACCGCCTGACCCAGGTGCTGACGGGTGAACTGACGCTTGATGAAGCCATCGCCCGCATCCAGCAGGATGTGGATGATGCCCTGGCTGCGTCCGGCAGCTAAAGCCTTTTGATCTGCAAACAGGGCAGACGGGATGCCGCCTGCCCTGTTTTTATCGCCTGGCGCGGGGGAACGGCTATGACACGGACGGGCAGGCTGTTACGACGACGGGCAGATCACCTGCTGACGGGCTTTTTTAACGGGCTGGTCAGCCTGGTGGATGCCATCATGCATCCCCTCCAGAATTGGGTGGGGGTGCGCGGTATGGCCTATATTTTTGTGCTGCCGAACCTGCTGATTTTCGGCGTGTTTATTCTGTTCCCCATGCTGCTCAATTTTTATTACGCTTTCACCGGCGGCACCAACCTGTTCCCGGATCAGCGCCCCTTCGTGGGGATGGATAACCTGACGCGGCTGTTTGAATGCGGCGATTTTCTGGTGCCCAATAGCTGCCGGGAAGATTTATTCTGGCGGGCGGCGGCCAATACCTTCGTCTTCGTCATCCTCCAGGTCACGGTGCTGGTGTTCATTGCGCTCGTTACCGCGCTCATTTTAAACCGCAATATCATCGGCCGCGGTTTCTTTCGCAGCGTGTTCTTTTACCCGGTGCTGCTGTCGCCGGTGGTGGTGGCCCTCATCTGGCGCTGGATTTTGCAGCAGGATGGGCTGCTGAACGCGCTCATCATGGCCCTGGGCGGTGAGCGCGTGGCCTTCCTCACCAGCGCCCAGTGGGCGCAGTTCTGGGTCATCGTCATCAGCGTGTGGGCGCAGATGGGCTTTTATACGCTCATCCTGCTGGCCGGCCTCCAGGCCATCCCCGCCGAATTGTACGAGGCGGCAGCGATGGATGGCGCGGGCAACTGGCAGTCCTTCTGGTCGATTACGCTGCCGCTGCTGATGCCCACCATGCTGGTGGTGCTGGTGCTGTCCATGATTCGCGCCGTGCAGGTGTTTGACCAGGTGTTTGCCTTCACCGGCGGCGGGCCTGGCACGGCCACGCTGTATATGGTGCAGTATGTGTACGTCACCGGCTTCGCCAACCAGACCAAAGAATATGGCATGGCGGCGGCAGCTTCGCTGGTGATGGCGCTGGTGCTGCTGCTGCTGACGGTGGGGCAGCTTCGGCTGGGCCGCACCAGCGGCATTTCGTAAGGGGAGGCACCATGGCCACTGTGATCGACTTTTTCACCCGCACGCGCGGCAAAAATCGCCTGCACATGACCGACTTTCTGACGTACCTGTACCTGGCGGCCGGCACGCTGTTGATGTTCGGCCCCATCGTCTGGCTGGTGATGTCGTCGTTTAAGGACCGCGCCGAACTGGTGCGCTTTCCGCCGCGCTTTTTGCCCTATCATCAGGAAACCGTCACCCTGCCGGACTACAAAGACCCGCTGCCGCTGTTCCGCGTGACGCTGGACGATGGCAGCGTGCGCACGCTGGCCCAGGTGCGCCGCGTGGGCATCGAAGCGCAGATGATTGACCCGCAGAACCCGGAGGGTGAGGTGGTGCGGGTGAACATCAACCAGCGCGAGCCGGTGGAGAGCATCTACTTTAGCTTTGAGAATTACACCCGGGGCGTGACGCGCTTTAACTTCTGGACGTATCTGTGGAACAGCGTCATCGTCACCGTTGCGGCCACCATTTTAACGCTGCTGGTGAACAGCATGGCGGCCTTCGCCCTCAGCAAGTATGAATTTCGCGGGCGCGATGCCATTTTCGTCCTCACCGTGAGCACGCTGATGGTGCCCATCTCGGTGATTCTCATTCCGGTCTTCCTGGTGATTACGGAAATCGGCTGGACGAATACCCTCATCGGGGTGATCGTGCCCGGCGCGGCCACGCCCACCGGCGTTTTTCTGCTGCGCCAGTATATGCTGACCATCCCGGATGAACTGATCGACTCGGCACGGATTGACGGCGCGAGTGAATGGCGCATCTACCTGCAAATCATCCTGCCGCTGGCCCGCCCGGCGCTGGCCGTGCTGACGATTTTTTCGGTCATGTGGCGCTGGAATGATTTCCTGTGGCCGCTGATCGTCCTCACCCGCAGCGAATTGTTCACGCTCCAGGTGGGGTTAAATTCCTTCCAGGGCGATTTGCAGACACAGTGGGATTTAGTCCTGGCGATGACGGTGTTAACGCTGCTGCCCATTACGCTGGTGTTTGCGGTCTTGCAGCGCTACATCACCACCGGCATTGCGACCACCGGCATGAAGTAATCACAGCACAGAGAGGGTGGGGCAGCAGGTGGCAGATATTTTACTGGTGGCGCAGTCCGGCGGGCCCTCGCCGGTGATTAATGCCAGCCTGGCCGGAATTTTGCTGGAAGCGCAGCAGCACGGCTTCCGGGCGGTGTATGGCGCGGTGCATGGCATCGAAGGCATTCTGAAAGAAGAACTGCTGGACATTGGCGGCGAGCGCGAAGATACCCTGGAGGCACTCTCGCGCACGCCGGCGGCCGCGCTCGGTTCCAGCCGCTATAAACTGGCAGCAGGCGATCTGGAGCGCATGGCGGCCGTGCTGCGGGCGCACGACATTGGCGCGTTCATCTACATCGGCGGCAACGGTTCCATGCTGGTGTGCCATCGTCTGGCGCAGTTGCTGCCGGGCCTGCGCGTGATGGGCGTGCCCAAAACGATTGATAATGACCTGCCGCTGACCGACCACACCCCCGGTTATGGCAGCGCGGCCCGTTTTATGGCGCTGGCCGCCCGCGATGCCGGCCGCGACCTGGAATCCATGGCGACGTTTGATGATGTGGTCATCCTGGAGGCTCTGGGGCGCGATGCCGGCTGGCTGGCCGCCGCCGCGGCCCTGCTGAAAGCCGATGAGGACGAAGCGCCGCACCTGGTGTATGTGCCCGAAATTCCGTTTGAAGAAGCGCAATTTTTGGCCGATGTGCAGCGCGTTCATGCCCGCCTGGGGCGCGTGTTCGTGGTGGTAGGCGAAGGCCTGCGCGATGCTGCCGGGCATTTTCCCGGCGCGGGCAGCGCCCCGGTGGATGCCCTGGGGCGTACCATGTATTCCCTGTCCGCGGGGGTGGCGCATCACCTGGTGGCCCTCGTGCGCGACCGGTTGCAGCTTCAGGCGCGGGCGCTGCGGCCGGGGTTGATCGGCCGCGCATTCTCCGCCTGCATCTCCGAAGTGGATCGGCGCGAAGCCCTGCTCACCGGCGCGGCCGCGGTGCGGCATCTGCTGGCCGGGCAGTCCGGCCAGATGGTGGCGCTGGAACGGCCGGCCGCGGTGCCTTATCAATCCACCACGCGCCTGGTCGCCCTCAGCGAGGTGGCCGGGCCGGTAAAACACCTGCCACGCACGTTTATGAACGCCGCCGGCACCATGGTCAGCCCGGATTTTGTCGCTTATGCGCTGCCGCTGATTGGGGATCTGCCGCCGCCGCTGGCGCGGTTGCAGCGCCGGCCGGTGCCACAACGATTATCTTCCGCCTGAAGGGTTTGGCTATGACTGATTACAGCACCGAGAACTATCATTTTGACCTGGAAACATTTTTCCCGGCCGCGCTGTTCGAGCGCATCACCGAAATTCGCGTACAGCAGCCAGACATTATCGAACAGCAGGCCCGGGCGCGGCGGCAGCGGGCCCGGCTGGCCCCGCGCGGCAAACTCACCATCCTGGCAGCCGATCATCCGGGACGCGGGGTGACGGCCATTGGCAGCGATCCGTTCATCATGGGCAACCGGCAGCAGCTTCTGGGGCGCATTTTGCGCGTGCTGCTGGCCACCGATTTCGATGGTTTCATGGGCACGCCCGATATTATGGATGATCTGTTCATCGTCGATTATCTGGTGCAGCAGGGCGGCGGCCCATCCTTCCTGGATAATCGCGTGTTGATCGGCTGTATGCAGCGCGGCGGCATCGCCGGCGTGGTGGGCGAGATTGATGATCGCTTTAATGCCTACACCGCCGAAGCGCTGGCCCGCTTCCGGCTGGATGGCGGCAAAATGCTGCTGCGCTTCGTGCCGGATGATGAGCGTACCCTGCTGACCGCCGATTACTGCGCCCGCGCCGTGACCGACCTGAATCGCCACCATTTGCCCTCGTTTGTGGAGCCGCTGCGGATGGATTTTGAGGGTGGTAAATGGGTGATGAAGAACACGGCCGACGAACTGGTGAAGCTGGTGGGCGTGCTGTCCGCCTTTGGCGATTCGTCGCGCTATACCTGGCTTAAGCTGCCTTACTGTGACGATTTCCAGCGGGTGGCGCAGGCGACCACGCTGCCGATCATCCTGCTCGGCGGCCCCTCGCGGGAAGACCCGCGCGCCACCTTTACGGATTTTGCCGCCGGCGTGCAGGCCCGCAGCAATGTACGCGGCGCGATGGTCGGGCGCAACATCACTTTCCCCGGCGCGGATGACCCCGGTGCGGTGGCGGCCGGCATTCAGGCCATCATGTACGACGGGGCATCGGCCGCCGAAGCGGCATATATCACCATGCAATCCCGCGATCACATCATGGATGCGCTGACGGCTTACGTGCGGTGAAGCGCTCATGACTGCGGCGGAATTCATCATCCCGGTGCCTGCCACCCGCGCCGACTGGGAAGCACAGCGCCCCGACATTCGGGCGCGGCTGTGGCAGCTCCTGGGCGATCTGCCGCCGCTGTTCACGCCGGCGCTGCACATCCTGCGGCGCGAAGCGTGCCCCGGTGGCACGCTGGCCAGCTTCACCTTTGACAATGGCGCGGGCGCAACCGTTTACGGCGACCTGCTGATCCCGGATGGGCGGCGCGGCCCGGGCCCGGCGGTGCTGTATCAGCATATGCATGGCGGCAAATACCACATCGGCCGCTCCGAATTGTTCCAGGACTGGCTGTGTGGCACTGCGCCGGGCCCGGCCCTGCTGCGGGCCGGGTATGTGGTGCTGGCCATCGATGCCTATGGCTTTGGCGCACGCTGGAGCCAGGGGCCGCGCGGCCCGCAGGACAGCGGCATAGACACCGAAAACGCGCTCTTTAAGCGTTTTTTGTGGGAAGGGCGCACCCTGTGGGGGATGATGCTGCGCGATGACCTGCTGGCGCTGAACGCGCTGCTGGCCTGCCCGGAAGTGGATGCGGCCCGCGTGGGCCTCACCGGGATGAGCCTGGGCGGCTCCCGCAGTACCTGGCTGGCCGCGCTGGATGATCGCCCGAAAGGGGTGATCCCGGTGGCGCAGATGACGCGCTACCGCGATTTTCTGGCGGCGGGGCATCTCAACCAGCACAGCATCTATTATTATGTGCCTGGCGTACTCAGGCAGCCGATTGAGATGGAACTGCTGACGGCCCTGGCCGCGCCGCGCCCGCAGCACATTCTCATCGGCGCGGATGATCCGCTGTCGCCGCTGGCCGGCGTGCAGACCATTATCCGCTTTACAGAGCAAATTTACCGGCTGTATGATGCACCGCAGCAGTTTACCGCGTTCATCGAACCCGGCGTGGGCCATAAATACACCCCGGCCATGTTCCGCGCGGTGCTGGCGGCTTTCCAACAATGGTTATAAAGGATGGGATGTTCCATGACCATGACCAGACCCCCGAAAATTGTCATGATCGGCGCAGGCAGCGCCATCTTTGGGCTGGGTGCGCTGGCGCGTATTATGCGCTCGCCCCGGCTGCGCGGCGCAGAACTGGCGCTGGTGGATGTCGATGAAGCCGGGCTGAAGACCATGACGGCCCTGGCCCACAAAATGAATGCCGCCTGGGAGGCCGGCATGACCATCACCAGCACCCCGCAGCGCACCGAAGCCCTGCCCGGTGCCGATTTCGTCATCGTCTCCATCCAGGTGGGCCCGCGTGAAACCGTGTGGGAAATGGACTGGCAAATTCCGCTGCGGCACGGCGTGCGCCAGCCCTATGCCGAAAATGGCGGCCCCGGCGCGTTTTCGCACACCGCCCGCAATCTGCCGGTGATCGTCGAGATTGCCCGCGATATGGAACGGCTGTGCCCGCACGCCTGGTATTTTAACCTCACCAACCCGCTGATCCGGCTGACCTATGCCGTGCATCGGTATACAAAGATCAAAGTGCTGGGGTTGTGCCATCAACTGCTGTGGGGCTATGCCATGGCCGGGGCCATCCTGTCTGACCGGATCGGGGTGGAGATTCCGCCGCATTTCCATGTGCATACCGATGCCGACAATATGCCGGCGTTCATCCCGGTGGCGATGGCCGCGATGGAACATCTGGACATCAAGGCCGCCGGCATCAATCATTTTTCCTGGGTGTACGACATCCGCGATAAGCGCACCGGCGAAGATGTGTACCCGCTGCTGCGCGAGCGCTGGCTGACGCAGTATCGCAAAGATTTTGAGCCGCTGTCCCGCGAAATGTTCCAGATTTTCGGCCTTATGCCCACCGCCGGCGACAGCCACATGTGCGAGTATTTGTCCTACACGCATGACCCTGTTCGTAAACCGTGGGAAAAGTATGATCTGAAGCTGCAAAGCTGGGAAGGCAACCGCCGCCGCCGCGCTGATCGCTGGCGCATCGCCCATGCGATTGTGGATGGCACCATGTCCGTGGATGAACTGAAGCATTTATCCCGCTTCTCCATCCTGGAAGAACCCGTGCCGGAGATGATCGAAGCGCTGGTGTTCAATGACAACTACTACAGCCATCAATTGAACGTGCCCAACAATGGCGGCCTCATCCCCAACCTGCCGACCGATGCCATTGTGGAGGTGCCGGGGATCATCTCCGGCGCGGGCATTCAGGGGCTGGCTTTCCCGCCGCTGCCGGAAGGCATCGCCGAGCTGTGCCGCCGTGAACTGGTACGCAGCCAGATCGTGGTGGAAGCGGCCGCCACCGGCGATAGAGACCTGGCGCTCCAGGCGCTGCTGCTGGACCCGATGGTGAACGATATTGATGCCGCCCGCGCCATGCTGGCGGATATGCTGCGCGAATTTGCGCCGTATCTGCCGCAGTTTGCCGCGGATAAAGAATTTGTCGTGTAAAAAGCCCGCGCCCTCGCCCCGGCGCGGCCCGGGGGAGGGCCGGTTTTACGGCAGCAGCATTTTAATGCCGATGAACAGCAGCACCACCAGCACAATTTTCTTGAACAGCGCCTCATTGATGTAACGATCCAGCCAGAAGCCGCTGAGCGTCCCCAGGGCGATCATGGGCAGGGTGATGAGGTACTGTTGCAGCACCCCGGCCGTATAATGCCCGGCGGCCAGATGCGCCACCACCACGCTAAAACTGTTGACCATCAGCAGCACCTGAAGATTGCCCTTGTATTCCGTGGCGGGCCAGCGCCGGCACATGCCATAGATGACGAAGGGCGGCCCGCCGGTGTTGTAGGCCCCGCCCAGCAGGCCGGAGGCGAAGCCAAAGGGGTAGCTCCAGCGCGGATTTTTGATCTCCGGCAGGCGCGGCCCCAGCAGGCTGTACAGCGCATAGCCGATGAGCAGCACCCCCAGGAGCGTGAGGATGAGACGCTTATCCAGGCTGGCCAGCGCCAGCACGCCCAGGGGAATCCCTGCGACCGAGGCCAGCATCAGCCGCCAGATGTGGCCCATATTCACCGCCTGGCGGTAGCGGGTGAGCATCACCAGTTGCGTCGTGAGGGCCATCAGCGCCACCACCGCCGCCGCCGTCAGCGGATCCATGAACTGCACCAGCAGCGGCATGGAGATCAACGCCAGCCCGGAGCCAGCAATCGCCTGGGTGAGGATGGCAAAATAGACGATGAGGGCAATCGCCACCGTATCCATGCTCATTCGATCATCACTTCCACCGGCTGGCCGGGCTGTGGTGTGTGGCCGTTGAGGGGGCGTTTTTCGCCGGCGGGCAGCCGCACCCGCAGGCGAGCATACGGCAGCGCATACCCGGCATGGCTGCGCCGGGCCGTCAGGGTGAGGGCCTCGCGGC
>JALOOI010000306.1 GCA_025454495.1 Anaerolineae bacterium | reverse complement strand
GCAGCGCAATGGCCATCACGGGCAGCGGGTCGCACACGCCAAACAAGCGGGAACGGGCCGTTCTCTGCGCCAGGGTGGGGCGTGGATCCAGCACGGTGATACGATAGGGCTGTGCGCCCGGCTGCGGGTACGGCACGATGCGGCGCAGCGCCGGCGGCGTTTCGTGCAAATAATCCAGCTCGATAAAACTGATCCCCGCTTTCAGTAAAGCGGTACGTTTGTGGTGATAGGCGGCGAAATCGGGCGCGGGGGGCTTGTTGGTGGGGGAGAGCAGTTCCAGCCAGGCCACCGGGTCGCCCTGCGGGTGTTCCAGCGGGGCGATGGCCAGGGCGCTGTAACGGGCCAGTTCATCATCGGGCAGCATGTCCAGCACCGGGGCGACCTGTTTCGCCACGCCCGGCAGGATACTGCTGAGGGGCCGGGCCGCCCGCGCCGGGTCAGTATCCAGCACGATCACATCCGCCCGCAGGCGGCGCGGCGGTTCCCCCAGGCGACGAATCTGGATAGATTCTTCCACGCGCACGGTGTAGCGCAGCGGGTAGAGGGCGGCCCGCAGCGCTTTGAACAGGTCGCCCAGGTGGGTGGCATGGAAACCGGCCCACGCTCCCGGCTGCTGAAGACGGCTGTTGAGGTGCGGGTTAATCCCTGGAAACAGATTCTGCGGGCTGTGGCTGACCATGTGACCCTGACCCCTCCGCGTATCAAACCCATTTTATCATAGCACACCCGCCCGCCGGCCGCCCCACGCCTGGCACACGGCCGATTTACCCGCCGCGCCGGTTGTGCTATCGTAGCGGCCGGTTCTGGCCCGATCATCAGAGAGATACACCATGCCCATGCCCAAATTTGTCGCCTGCCTGCTGCTGCTGTGCCTGCTGCTGCCGCTGCACGCCCAGGACGAGGCCGCCGGCGCAGCCCCCGCGGCACCCATCACGCTGGAACTGGCGCTCATTGATTACCCGCGCACGCTCGACCCGCTGCAAATGACCGCCCGCAGCGACATTGACGCGGGCAACAATCTGTTCATCGGCCTCACCCGGCTGGACCCGGTGACGGGCGCGGTGCTGCCGGCGCTGGCGCAGTCGTGGGAAGTGAGCGACGACGGCCTGACGTGGACGTTCACCCTGCGCGAGGATGTGCCCTGGGTGCGCTACAACGCCGCGGAGGAGACGTTTACCGCCGTGCGGCCCCTCACCGCCGCCGATGTGCTGTTCAGCGTGCAGCGGCTGTGTGCCGCCACCGACAACGGCTATTATGCGTCGGCCGTGTTCGCGGCCAAGCTGGCCGGCTGTGCGGCCGGCCAGGCCGCCGGCGATGGCACGCGCGTGCAGGCCGCCGCGCCGGATGATACCACCTTCCGCGTCACGCTCACCGGGCCCTATCGCTATTTTCTGGCGCTGTCGCCCATGTGGACGCTGCGCCCGGTGCCGGCCGAAGTCGTGACCGGGCGCGGCCCCGCCTGGACGGACGCGGACAGCATCCTCACCACCGGGCCCTTTGGGCTGGTGCAGGCCGACCCGGTTAACGGCCTCATCCTGCAACGCAACCCGTTTTACCCGGCCGACCTGTGGAATGGCGGCAATATCGACCGGGTGGAGATTGTGCTGGCGGCGGATGTGTTTGAAGAATATGCCCGCTACCGCCGCCGCCAGATCGACCGCAGCGATATTCCCCTGCGCGACCTGCCCGGCATTCGCCAGAACCCGGACTATGCCGCCGAACTGCACCGCATTGAGGAGCCGGTGGTGTATGTCTTCGGCTTCGCGCACGATCAGCCGCCGTTTGATGAAGTGCAGGTGCGCCGGGCTTTCGCGGCGGTGCTGGATCGGCAGGCGTTGATTGATACGCTGCTGGCCGGCAATGGCACGCCCCTCAGCCACTTCACCCCGCCGGGGCTGGCCCACGCGCCGCCCCTCAGCGCCCCCTTTGATGTGGGCTATGACCCGGCTTTGGCCCGCGCTCAGATGGCGGCTTCGTCGTATGCCGGCTGTGAGGGCTTCCCGCCCGTCACCATCGCTGTCTTTGAAGGCGCGTTCCGCTGGGCCGAATACCTGGTGAGCCAGGTGGCGACCCACCTGGGCTGTGATCCGGCGCTGTTCAGCATCGAAGAACTGCGGCTGGACGCGCTCCAGACCCGCATCGACCCGGCGCAGCCGGCCGGCGACCGGCCGCACCTGTTCACCCTGGGCTGGGGGCCGGATTATGCCGATGCCGACAGCTTCGCCACGCTGCTGGCGTGCGGGCCGCAAAATTTCTTCCAGCGCCCCTGTACCCCGGTGGATGCCCGCATTGAGGCCGCCCGCAGCGCCACCCCGGCCGCCGCCCGCGACGCGCTGTATGCCGAGATTGAAGCGGCATTCTTCGGCCCCGCCGGTGAATTTCCCCTCATCCCGCTGTACATGAATGCCGTTTACCGGCTGAAGCAGCCCTGGTTGACCGGCCCCTTTGCCACGGATGGCCGCTTCGGCGGCCTGCATTACGATGCCTATACGCTGGATGCCGAACTGATCGCGGCGGCGCGGATTGAATGCAACATCGCCGGCCTGGGGACGGGCAACCTGCGCGGCGGCCCGGCCACCACCTTCGCCATCGCCGGCAAGATCAACCGCGGCGAAGTGATTGCGGCGGTGGCGCAAACGGTGGGCCGCGATGGCTTCATCTGGTGGCAGCTCATCACCAGTGACTGGGTGCGGGAAGACATCGTGGAAGAATACGGCGAATGCGAACAACTGCCGGAGGCCTTCGCGCCGTAATTCCTGCCACAGGCTGTCAGGATTGGGCGCTATGCTAAAAACGCTCACTATTCAGCCACCAGGAGCAGGAGCAGCGATGATGACGCACAGCAACCCGCAGCGCAGCCGGCCGGCCATGCCGGATTACGGCCTGCACACCGGCGAAGAAGGCATGTTCACCTGGCCGGAGATCGCCGCCAGATTGCACCAGTCCCGGAATTACTGGGTGTGTTCCACCCGGCCGGATGGCAAACCGCACGCCGCGCCGGTGTGGGCCATCTGGCTGGAGGACGCGCTCTATTTTGCCTGCGGGCGTTCCTCGCGCAAGGGGCGCAACCTGCTGCTGCGGCCGGCGGTGGTGGTGCATCTGGAAAGCGGCGATGATACCGTGATCGTGGAAGGGGAAGCACGGGAAATTACCGACCGCGCCACTTATGAGCGCGTGCGGGCGGTGTACGGTGCCAAGTATCCGCTGCCGGATGGCGCTGAAGCGCTGCCCGCCGACCCCGATCCGCAGCATGTGCTGCTGGTGGTGCGCCCGCAGCGGGTGCTGGCCTGGCTGGAGCACGATTTTCCGCGCACGGCCACGCGCTTCACCTTTGCGGATCAGGGCGGCACGGAGCCAGAAGCGCCGCTATAATGAAGCAGGTTATGCAGGCGAAAGCGGGGGCACGATGACAGATCGTATGATTGAATTTCAGGCCTTATTGAAGCTGCCCGCTTTTCTGTATGAGCGTTTGGAGGCGCTGGCGCAGGAACGCCAGACCAGCCTGGAACAGACCGTACAGGAAGCGCTGGCACAGTATCTCATGCCAGACACAGAGGCCGAAGCTACGCCCGAAAGCCTGCGCCAGGGATTTAAGCAGGGCTGGCGGGAGATCCAGGCCGGGCAAACGCGCCCGGTCGCCGACATTCTGCGCGATCTGCGCGAGGGAAAATAACCATGCCGCTGCGGATTATTGCTTCGCACTACTTTGAGAAGCAGTTACGCCGGCTGTACAAGAAATTTCCACAGGTGGCTGATGAGATAGAAGCCCTCACGGAGCAGTTGCAACGGGGTGAAAATCCGGGCACGCTGATACCCCATACTGGTTATATCGTTTACAAAGTACGGCTGGCCAATCGGGATGCAGGCAAAGGGAAACAGGGCGGTTTCCGGGTTATTTATCTGGTAGAAACCACCCTGTATATTGCTTATATTACCATCTATGCCAAAACGGAAAAGGTGGACTTAGCCCCGGAAGAAATCGCGGATCTCATTGAGCAATTTCTTGAGGAAGATCCCCCTGCCCCCCCGCCCCCTTAATCGCCGCGCTGGGCCCGCACCAGATCGCGGTACCACAGGGCGCTGCGTTTGGGGATGCGCTGCTGCGTGGCAAAATCCACAAA
>JALOOI010000095.1 GCA_025454495.1 Anaerolineae bacterium | reverse complement strand
GGTAGACCGCCTGTTCGATGCGGTCGGCCGCCTCGCCCTGTTTCCAGTAGTAGCGTACCAGCATGGCAATGCTCAGGATGGCCGCGGTGGGGTTGGCGCTGCCCTGGCCGGCAATATCCGGCGCGGAGCCATGCACCGGCTCGGCAATGGCGATGTCGTCGCCCAGGTTCAGCGCCGGGGCCAGCCCCAGGCCGCCGCCCCAGGCCGCCGCCATATCGGACAAAATATCGCCGTACAGGTTGGTGGTGAGGATGACATCGAAGTGCAGCGGGTCTTTCACCAGCCAGTAGGCCGCCGTATCCACCAGCAGGTCATCCGCCTGAATGTCCGGGTAATGCTGCGCCACTTCAAAGGCCACCCGGCGGAACAGCCCATCGGTGCCCGGCATGACGTTGCTCTTGTGGACAATCGTCACCCGCTGCCGGCCGGACTGGCGGGCCAGTTGAAAGGCCGTATGGGCGATGCGCTCACTGGCCGCGCGGGTGATGACCTTGCGGGCCGTGCCCATATCATCGTTGCTCTGCTCATCACCGATGTATAAATCCTCGGTATTTTCGCGCACCACCAGCAAATTCATCCCTTCGCGGGCGGCCGGCACGGGCAGGTAGCGCGTGGGGCGCAAATTGGCATGGGTATTCATCAGGCGGCGCAGCCGCACAATGGGCGAAAAATAGCCTTTCACCGGGTAAGAGGGCGAATTGGCCGCGCCGAAGAATACCGCCCCGCATTCACGGGTGAGGGCGATGGTGGCTTCGGGCAGCGAGGAGCCGGTCTCCTGAAAACAATCCCAGCCGGCGCGGGCCCACTGTACCTGCACCGCGGGCAGTACGCTCAACAGCACCTCCAGCGCGGCCGGCACAACTTCGGTGCCAATGCCATCACCGGGAATCACACATAATTCCATGGGGCGACCTTTCTGGTGGGCAGCAATGACGATTTGAGCAAACAGAGGTTTAAGTGCGTGGCAAGAAATCTTTAAGCCGCCATTGTGACATATTTCACCGCATTTGTCATCCTCCAGCCTGGCGCAAGGCTCACGCGGCGGCCGGCCGCCACCGCGCCCCGCCAGGCAGGTTGTCCGCGGTCAGTCGGCCGCGTGCGGCTCCGCGCTGAGGAACAGGCGCACATGCCGGGTGCGATACAGGTGATAGGGCGCTTCGTGCTGAAAAGCCAGGAAGACCTCTTTCGTCACCGCGAAATCTTCGCCGCCCACCCGCAGCAGATAATGCTGAAACCCGCGACCAGGGCGCACAATGCGCTCCAGCCGCCCGCTGATGCACTCCACACTGTCACCGCGCAGGTCGGCGGCCAGCCGCAGCCACTGCCGGGCGACCATGCCCATGGCCAGCGCATTGAGGACGGTGAAGAAAATGCCCGCCAGGGTGAGGCTGAGTGCGCCGGTGGTTTGCCCGCCGAACAAAAAGCCGGTCGCCAGCAGCGCCAGCCCCCAGAAGCCCGCCGCGCCCAGCAGCAGCGCCCGTTTTTGCTGCCCGTGCAGGCGGTTCTGCTGCGCCGCGCTCAGCCGGCCGGTGCGGTTGTGGCGTAAATCATCGGTGGTGAAATGCAGCAGCGGCATCAAATCGCGGTCACGGTCGCGGTCGCGGTCACGGTCACGGGGCGGCGCTGCGGTCGCCGGCACGGTTGGGGTTGGGGTTGGGGTCGCGGGTACGGTCACGGGTCGTTTCTCTCCAGAGTCAGCACGGTTCAGGTGGCAGCCGCCTCACGTTACGTCACGGGTTGGAGGCGGAGTCATTGGCCTGGGCGGGCACATCGGAATAGGGCACCACCGGCAAGACATCGGTCTGCGGGGTGGGTTTTACGCCCGGCAGCAGCCCCATGCCCGCCAGAATATCCATCACACCGAGCTGGATAATTTCGCATTCGGCGGTGTAGGCATTCCAGTCCTTCAGCAGGATGTAGCCGATGACGCGAATTTGTACCTCTTTGCCGTTGAAGGCCACCACATGCACCACCACCGAAGCCGGCTCCACCAGCCGGCGCGACAGCAGCAGGCCGCGCAGATGCTCGATGGCCGTGCGTAACTGCTGGCTGCTGGCAAAGGTGCTCAGCGTGAGGTAAAAATCCATGCGCCGCTTGCTCAGGCGCGACCAGTTGACGACCGCCGCGCCGGTCAATTTGTTGTTGGGCACGCTCATCACCGATTGATCCAGCCGGCGCAGGCGGGTGGAGCGCACGCCCACATGTTCCACCGTGCCGGCAATATCGCCCGCTTCGATGTAATCGCCCACGTTGAAGGGGTTATCGCTGACGATGGCCGTAAAGCCGAAGACGTTGGAGGCGGTATCCTGCGCGGCCAGACCAATGCCGATACCGACAATCCCGAAAGAGGCGATCAGCGCCGTCACATCGTAGCCAAATTCCTGCAAAATGATCAAAAGCGCAATCACCAGGATGAACACCTTGGCGGCCGTCCGCAGGAAGGGCAGCAGCCGTTCCTCAATATCCAGCCCGGTGATGCGCTGCATGGAGAGGGAGGTGAAAGCGATGACATCGACCATGTTGTACAGGCTGAAGAACACCGCCGCGATGATGAGCGAGCGCGTGAAGATGGCCGCGAAGCGCTGAATGCCGGGGTCAAATTCCAGGAAGATGGCCGCCATGCTGATGGCGAGGGCCACGATAATCAGCCCGATGGGGCGTTCGATGGAATGCAGGAAAATATCATCATACTCGGTTTTGGTGCGGGCGGCCAGGCGCTTCAGCGGCGTGATGATGAGCGCCAGCGCCGCCCGGCGCAGCAGCCATACCAGCGCCAGCACCAGAATCAAAATGAGCACCCGCAGCAGCACTTCGCGCACGCCGGGCGGTATCGCCTGCAAGAACGGTAACAACTGGCTGAGGTCCATGCGGGGTTTCTCCGTGATTGCTGTACCGTCATTGTACTAAAAGACCCGCCCGGACGAAAATACTGGCTGCACTTTCGGCGGGCGATCGGTTACAATGCGCCCGGCAGGTGCCCGGTGGGTGCCCTTCAGCCTGGTCGAAAGATAGCCTGTGCGTCGGTTTGCTGGTCAGCAGTTGCTCATCCTGATGCTGTATCTGGGCATCGCTATCGTCATCACCTTTCCGGTGGTGCTGTCGCTATCGACGCAGTTTCTGGGCGGCGATACGAGCGATTCCTACGAAATGGCGCGGCATATCTGGTGGTTTAAGACGGCGCTGCAAACCGGCCAATCGCCTTTCTGGCAGAGCAACCTGGGCTACCCGGAGGGGTTTTCCGGCGTATCGCTCCAGGCGAATTTTTTGCAATTTTTCCCCATGTGGCTGTTCGCTTTCGTCATGCCGCTGGCCACGGCCTTCAACCTCACCATCCTGCTGACGCTGGCGCTGAATGGCTGGTCGCTGCAACTGTGGCTGCGGCAGGCGCTGCGCCGCGAAAACGGGCTGCCGGCGCGGGCGATCGATGCCGGGGCGCTGCTGGCCGGGGTGGTGTTCATGGCCGCGCCCACCTTTCAGGGGCATTTGTTTGAGGGGCACGCCGGGCTGCTGGTGCAGTGGACGGTGCCGCTGTATCTTCTGGCGCTGGAGCGTTTTGTGGCCGCGCCGCGTTTTGCCTGGCGCTGGCTGGCGCTGGCGGTGCTGTTTTTTCAGCTTGCGCCCTCCGGCCACATGCTCCAGGTGATTTATATGCTGCTGCCCCTGACCGGGGTGCTGCTGCTGGTGCGGCTGTGGCAGCGCGACGGGCGCGGCGCGGCCCGCATCGTCCTGGTGGGGGCGGCGGGCAGCGTCCTGCTGCTGCTGTTCCTGCTGCCACTGATCCAGGAGACGCTGGCCAGCGCGGCCTACACCGATACCGGCGGTTATGTGCGCTACAGCGCCGACCTGCTGGCCATTGTGACCCCCTCTTTTTTTCATCCGCTGTGGGGCAAACTGCCCTATACCGCGCAGGTGCTCGGCGTGAACCTGGGCGAAGGCTCGCAGTATATCGGGCTGGCGGCCGGGCTGCTGGCGCTGGTGGGCGTGCGCCACTTTCCGGCGGCGCGGACGTGGCTGCTGCTGGCGCTGGTGGCCTGGGTGCTGTCGCTGGGGCCGCTGCTCAAAGTGCTGGATCAGCCGGTTTTGCTGCGCCTGGGCGACTACCAGACGTACCTCACGCTGCCGCTGGCCCCGCTGCAAAACCTGCCCGGCTTTAACCTGGCCCGCACGCCGGGGCGCTTTAATTTTGCGCTGGCGCTGGCCCTGGCCGCCCTGGCCGGTTATGGCGCGGCCGGGCTGTGGGCCCGCCAGCCCCGCCTGGCCGCCGGGGGACGTACTGCCGGCGCGGCGGGGCTGCTGCTGGCGGCGCTCATCGTGGCGGATTATCAGTCGTTTTTCCCGGTGCCCACCCGCCCGGCCGCCATCCCGGACGCAGTGTATGCCCTGCGCGGGCGCGACGATGTGCGGGCCGTCTTCAATATCCCCTATGAGCATTTACTGGGGGCCAAAGATGCGCTGTACCTGCAAACGGCCCACGAAAAGCCCCTCATCGCCGGCCAGGTAACGCGCCAGACCCCGGTGAACCCGGCCCGGCTGGCGCTGCTTCAGGCCACGCTGCATCCGGCGCTGCTGCGTTCCCGCGGGGCGGACATCATCATCTGGCATAAGCAGCGGGCACAGCAGATGGGCCGCTACGACGCGCTGGCCGCGCTGCTGGCCCGCCAGTTCCCGCCGCCCATCTATGAAGATGCACAGATCGCCATTTACGAAACCCCGGCCGACCCGGCCGCGCTGCCGCCCCTGACCACGCTGGCACCGGCCAGCGCCACCCTCACCGACAGCCTGGAGGCCTACGTGTATGCGCCGCAGTCGCGCTGGCTGCTGGTGGAAGCCACCCTCACCGGCACCGGGCAGGAGGTCAGCCTCAGCCGTGATGGCCGGCCGGTGCAGCGCCTGCGCGTAACCGGCACACAGCGCCTGCGCGTGCCGCTGCCGCTGCCGGCGGATAGCTTTACGGCCCTGCGGCTGAGCCTGGCGCTGCCGTGCCCGGCCGTCAGCGCGCCGCCGCTGACCTGTGACGCGGTGCAGGTCAACAGCCTGAGCATCAGCGAGATGCCGGTGCCGGTGCGCTTTGACCTGATCGAATTTGATCGGGGGATTGAACTGCTGTCCTCGGCGGTGGTGCCGGCCGCCGCGGATCACGTCATGGTCTATCTGGACTGGCGGCTGAGCCAGCCGCCGGGGGCATTTGACATTCGCTTTGTGCATCTGCTGGACAGCCAGGGGCGCAACGTGGCCCAGGAAGACAGCCGCCTCAGCCCGCTGCCGGTGGCGCAGGCGTGGTCAGAAGCCATCCGCCTGAGCACGGCCGGGCTGCCGCCGGGGGAATATACCGTGCGCGTGGGCTGGTATGACCTGAACACCATGCAGCGCTTCGCCGTGCAAACGGCCGGGCTGCCCGGCGGGCCGGATGCCGCCCCCATCCTCGGTACGATCACCCTGCCCTGAAAGGAGCCTGCCATGCTGAATCCTGCTTCGCTGTTCACCGGTGCCAAACTGCGCCTGGCCGCCCCCATGCCGGAAGATGGACCCATCATCGCCCGCTGGTCGCAGGACAGCCATTATTTGCGCCTGCTGGACGATGACCCGGCCCGGCTGCTGACCCAGGACGAAGCCGGGCGCGGCAGCGAGTTCCGGCTGCGGACGCTGGCGGAAAATCGCCTCATCGGTTTTGTGGCCATCTTCGGGCAAAATCGCCACCAGAGCGCCATGATCGCCATCGGCATCGGCGACCCGGAGTATCGCGGCCAGGGGTATGGCAGCGATGCGCTGCGGCTCATCCTGGCCTATGGCTTCCGCGAGCTCAATTTGCATCGCATCGGCCTGAACGTGTTCGCCTACAACACCACCGCCATCCGCGCCTATGAACGGGTGGGCTTTGTGCTGGAAGGGCGGCGGCGGCAGTCCATCCTGCGCGATGGCCAGCGCTTTGATGAATTGCAATATGGCATCCTGTACCCGGAATGGGCCGCCCGTTACGCCCCGCAGGGCTAAGCGCCGGCGGCCCGCCGCGGCCTCAGTTTTGCACAATCTTAAAATTGAACATGGGCGTTTGCAGCGCCCCCCACAGCCGAATCCACACCGGCAGCAGCATTTCTGTGCCGCGGGCGGTGGTGATGTCGCCCAGGTCGATGATGTGCTGCCAGCCAAACCACGCCTGCAAATAGCCGCGGACGGTGGCTTTCGCTGCGGCATCGTTGCCGCTGAGGAACAGATGATGGTCGCCCTCCGCCAGCAGGCGCGGGTTCACCATCAGCGCGGCCGTCAGCGTGTTCAGCGTTTTCACCACCTTCAGCGCCGGGAACTGCCGCTGAATCTGCTCCGCCAGCGAATCGGTATTGGCCACGAACAGCGAGGGCGGCATCCCGTGGGAAAAATCCAGCGGGTTGGCGATGTCGAGCAAAATTTTGCCGTTCAGGTGGGCTTCACCCGCGGCGGCCAGTGAAGCCAGCGAAGCGTGCCCGGCGGTGGCATTCAGCAGCACGCTGCCGTGCGCGGCCGCCCCGGCCAGCGTGTCCAGACGCACGCCCGGCTGCGCCGCCAGCCAGGCCGCAAACGGCTGCCCGTCCGTGCCGGCCCGTGCCTGTGTGGTCGCCACGTCCCGCGTACCCAGCACAATGCTGTGCCCCCCGGCGGCCAGATGCGCCGCCAGCGTTTGCGCCACGCCGCCCGTCCCCAGAATGCCGATGTTCATAACGCGCTCCTGTTGAAAAACCATCATTGTACATGCGACCCGTCATCGGGTATAATACAGACAGGTCTGTATACATGACCTGAGTATACAGACAGGTCTGTACTGTGTCAAGAGGGAGGTGCAGCATGACGGCCAGCACACGTGAACACATTTTGGAGGTAGCGGGCGGGCTGTTCTTTCGTCAGGGCTACCGGGCGGTGGGGATTGATACCATCATCGCGGCATCGGGCGTGGCCAAAGCCACCCTGTACCGGCATTTTCCCTCCAAAGACAGCCTCATCGTGGCCTATCTGGAGCAGGTGAATACGGCTTTTTTCGCCTGGTTCGAGGCGGCCGTGGCCACCGCCGACACCCCCCGCGGGCAGCTTGTGGCGGTGTATGCCGCGCTGCAAAAGCTGGTGACGAGTCCGGCCTGTTATGGCTGCCCGTTCCTCATCGCCGCCACCGAATTCCCGGAGCGCGAGCATCCGGGGCATGTGGTGGCGCTGGCCAACAAGGAGCAGGTGCGGGCCCGGCTGCGGGTGCTGTGCCAGGGGCTGGCGCTGGCGGTGGACGAAGCGGCGGCGCTGGCCGACCGGCTGCTGCTGTTGATGGATGCGGCTTTTATGGCGGTGCGGCTGTACGGCGTGGCGAACCCGGCGGCGCACGTCGCGGACGATGCCCGCCGGCTGCTGGACTGTGCGCTGAGTGCCCGCTGACCCTGAGGCGCAGCCGGGCGCAGCGCTGCGCCCGGCCGGGGCCCGCTTTTAGAAAAGCTTGCGCTTTTCCTTGTCTTTGAACGCGCCGCGAATCATGCCGATGTCGAAGTTATCCGGCGCGGTGCCGGTTTCGGCATAGCGATACAGCGCCGCCCGGTACACGCCGCTGAGCGCCCCCTGAATGACCCCCAGGACGATGAGAATCACCACCAGCACAATCACCCCGATCACCCCCAGGGCGATGGAACTGAAGGCCGAAGCCAGCGCAAACACCAGGAAGCCGCCGCCGAAGATCACCAGCATGGAGATGAGGCCGAACACCGTGCCGATGCCCACATCGGCGATGATCTGTTCGCCCCAGGTCTTTTTGAGCAGCGCGGCGCTTTCTTTGATGGCATCAATGGGGCCCACATTTTTCACCGCCAGGATGGGCACCACCAGGAAGGTGAGCACATTCCACGCCAGCCCGCCGAAGGAAGCCAGAATGCTGCCGATGAAGCCACCGCGATCCCGAATGTAACTGAGGACGACCCCCACCGTGGCCGAAATCGCCGCGTACTGGACGATGATGCCCAGGCGCTCGCGGGCGATCCGCAGACCATCGCTGAAGGTGGGGTCGCCGCCATCCAGCCGGATCATCGCCGCGCCCACCAGGGCCACATTGAAGAAGATGACGATGGTATAGCTGATGAGGTAATAGACGAACAGCAGCACCAGCCCCAGGATTTCGCCCCCGGCCGTGCCTTCGCGCGCCCCGCTGAGCGCCGCCGCGATGCCGGTAATGGCCGCCAGCGGCAGGAAAAAGACGATCATCACCCCGATCATCACCAGCCCGGAGATGACCGGGAACAGCAGCAGTTCTTTGTCCGATTGCAGCACGGCCCAGCTTGCTTTCACAAGCTGCCAGCTATTTCTCAGCCGGTCCATCATGGCGTTTATCCTCCCGCGTGCAGTTAAACCAGCTTTCAGTAATCATTATACGCGCAAATGGCGCGGGCGGCCGCTTTTTTAAGAGGCCGGCAGCGGGCAGCCCGGCGTTTGCCGCATAAAATCCGCCACCACCTGCCCGGCCAGCGTGTGCCCGGCCTGGTTCCAGTGGGTATCGTAGGGATAATAGAGCAGTTCCCCGGCGGCCACCCGCTGCTTAAACGGCTCCAGCAGGTCAATGAACAGCCAGCCGTGGGCCGCGGCCAGGTCACGCATGGCATTACGCTGGTCATCCAGCGCGGCCAGCACGGCCGCTTCTTCGGCTTCGGTGTAAGGGGCGGGCAGCAGTTCCAGGCGGCCATCAGCATCGACGATGGTGGGGCGTTTGGCCAGCGGGCGCAGCCAGCGGCGGCCATCCACCAGATAGGGATAATACAACTGTGCGCCGGAGGGGATGAAGACGAAGGCGCGGCAGGTGGTGCCCGGCAGGGCCGCGCCAATCGTATCCAGCACACTCCCCAGGGTGCGATAGGCCTGGGTGGCCGCGAAGCCTTCCTGCGGGGCCCGCTGCCACCACAGGTAATCATCCAGCAGCGCCAGCTCATAATACTGGCTGCCAATGATGACCGGCATAGGGTAATCGTAACGGTGGTCGGGGTTGAGCGCTGCCAGCGGCGGGGCAAGCTGTTCGGCGGCTTTGCGGGCCAGGTAGGGGGTCAGCAGGAAGGGCGTGCGCTCACGGATGAGGTCTTCTTCGCGCCACTGGGCCTGGTACACATCATTGCCGCTGAAGTGGCTGTACAGCACCCAGGCGCGGGGTTCACGCGGTAAAAATTCCACCCCCACCTGTTGCATCTCCAGCGGCCCGTAAGAGCGATAGCCGTAATTGCGTACCGGCACATTCAGCGCCGCTGCCAGCACATCCGGGTAGGGCAGCGCCACGTTGGCCCCCTCGGTGAAGGAATCGCCCAGGACGGCCACCGGATACTGGTCGGCCGGGCGGGCCGGCATCCGGAAACTGTCCGCATCCCAGGACAGGGTGAAGGCGGCCAGCAGTTCATTGGTGGGCGGCGGGCGCAGGCTGCCCTGCAGCCAGAAGAACATATCGCCATCGGACGTATAATAGCGGGCCTCGATGGTGGTGCCGGCATAGCGCCGGGCGCTGCTGTCGCCGCCGGGCAGCAGCCCCGGAAACAGCAGCAGCAGCAGCGTGGCCAGCACGCCGGCCGCGGCCACGCCGCCCACCATGAGCAGCAGCTTTTGCCACAGGGGCGCGGGGGAGGGGGTTTGTTCAGTCATGGACGATCCCTTTACAGCAGCCGGGGGTGCTGCGAATCATAACGCGGCGGCCGGGCCTGTCAATGCTGCCGGTGGCACCGCCGGAGACGCACTGTGATTATCGTACCAAATATTGCTACAATAGCCGGCTGTGAGCCTGGCTTCAGCGGGGCAGGGAATTTATGGCGCATGTGTTTATCAGCTACAGCCGCCAGAATGGCGATTATGCCCGCAACCTGGCGGATCGCCTGATTGCGGAAGGCTTTGATGTCTGGATTGATGATCGCATCAATTATGGCGAGAACTGGTGGCGCGTCATCGTGAAGGCAATCCGCGATTGCGCTGCCTTCCTGCCGGTGATGTCGCCGGCGGCCGATGAATCGCGCTGGGTGCAGCGCGAGGTGTCGGTGGCGGATGAGCTGCATAAGCCGGCGTTCCCGCTGCTGCTGGCCGGCAAATTGATCGAGTTCGATCATTTTTTAATTTACATCAGCACCCAGTATATTGATGTCTCCGATGGCCTGCTGCCGGGCGAAGCGCTGTACAGCCGCCTGGCGCAGTATGCCCCGCGCAAAGACCGCCCCGGCCGCGAGGTGGTCATCGCGCCGGATGACAGCCTGGGGCTGCGCTACGATGGCGTGTACCGCTGGTATACCGAAGGCAGTTTGTTCTGCGACTGCCTGAAGTTTAATGACGACGGCACGGCCCAGGTGTTCATGGCGGAGCCGCAGGAAACACTGTCGCCGGACGTGCTGCACCAGGTGGAACCGCGCTTTAGCTTCCAGTCGCAGCAGGGCAAAATTCAGATGACGACGGACAAAGGGCGCAGCTACACCGGGCAAATTCAGGCGCAGGAATTGATTCTGCGGGTGGAATTTCCGGCCGCCAGCCCGGATTATCGCGTGTATCGTTTTGTGCCGTTTGCCTGATGCATATTCTGCACATCACCCCCTATTATGCCCCGGCCTATGCCTTTGGCGGCGTGGTGAGCGCGGTGGAGGGCATGGCGGGGGCGCTGCGCCGGCGCGGCCACACGCTCACCGTCCTCACCACCGATGCGCTGAGCCGCCATGAACGCTGGACGGACGCGCCGGAAACCGTGCGCGACGGCGTGCGCGTGGTGCGGGTACGCAATGTGTCGCCGTGGCTGCGCGGGGCGCTGAATCTGTCCAGCCCGGCCGGCATGGGGCGGGCGCTGCGCCGGCTGCTGCCCGGCGTGGACATCGTGCATCTGCATGAATTTCGCACCGTGGAAAATTTGCTCACGCTGCGGGCCCTGCCGCCCGCGCTGCCGGTGGTGCTGTCGCCGCATGGCACGCTGACGCTGGCCACCGGGCGCAGCCGCCTCAAACAGGCGTGGGATCGGCTGCTCAGCCCGCGCCTGGCGCGGCGTATTCAGCATTTGCTGGCGCTGACGCAGCAGGAAGCGGCTGATGCGCTGGCGGTGTGGCAGTCCTTCGGCGGGCAACTGCCGCCTTTCAGCGTCGTCCCCAATGGCATTGACCCGGCGCAGTTCGAGCGCCTGCCCTCGGATCGGGCGTTTCGGCAAAAGCACCGCCTGCGGGATGACCGGGTGATCCTGTTTCTGGGGCGGCTGCACGCCCGTAAAGGGGTGCTGGCGCTGGCGCAGGCCTTCCTCCAGGTGAATTTGCCCGGCACGCGCCTGGTCTTCGCCGGGCCGGATGAAGGGATGCGCGGGGCGCTGCTGGCCCTCCAGGATGAGCGGATTGTGCTCACTGGCTACCTGAATGCGGCCGAACGGCTGGAAGCGCTGGCCGCGGCCGATGTGTTCGTGCTGCCGGCCACCGGCGAGGGCTTATCCATGGCCGCGCTGGAGGCGCTGGCCGCCGGCCTGCCGGTGATTCTATCGCCCGGCTGCAATTTGCCCGAAGTCGCTGCGGCTGAAGCCGGCCTCATCGTGCTGCCGCAGCCGGCCGCGCTGGCGGCCGCGTTGCAGGGGCTGTGGTTCGATGCCGATCTGCGCCGCCGGATGAGCGCCCGCGCCCGCCACCTGGCGCAGACCGCCTTCACCTGGGACAGCGTGGCGCAGCGCCTGGAAGCCGCCTATCAGAAGCTGCTGTGAGGCAGCCTCAGCGGCAGCCGGCCGTCAGGCGCGGCCAGTCCAGCCCGTAAAACGTATCGGCCAGCGCCAGGCGCAGCACGTTATCCGTGCCCAGGGCGTGCCACAGGCGCGGCCCGCCAGCGCCATAAAGCTGCATCCGGTTGCACACCTGCCCGCCATCGTTCAGCACGGCCAGCGTGCCGCCGCTGCTCAGCAGCAGCAGCGTGGTTTCATACAGCGCCAGCTCCGTCCGCCCTTCCACGGGCACGCCGATGGGCGTAGACCACAGCAGGGTTAGATCGGGCGCGTAGGCGTGCAGCGTGCCGCCGTCAAAGACGAACAGCCGCCCGCCGGCGGTGGTCAGCAGGGCCCGGCTGGCGCTGCTGACCGGGGCAGCCGGCAGGTACAGCGACCACAGTCCATCCAGCCCCACGCGCCATAAGCCCCCCTGGGAATACACCAGCAGCGTGCCATCCGGCGCGGCGGCCAGCGCCCCCGGCTGGCGCAGCGTTTTACGATCAATCAGCCCGCCGCTGCCAGAAATGACGATCACCTCATGGTCGGCCGTCAGCAGCCCCACGATAAAATTCATGCCATCGCCGGCCACCTGCCAGCGCACCGGCGGCGGAATCGCGTCCATCTGCCACAGGATATTGCGCCGGTCAGCATCCACCGCCACCAGGCGGTCAGCGGCGGCCGGGTACAGCAGCCAGTCAAACGCCGGGATGGGTGCGCCGGTAAAAGATGTGTTCAGCCGCCAGCCCTCGCCCTGCCGCCCGCTGTCATAATCCAGCAGCGGGTTCAGGCTGCCATCGGCATAGGTGATGAGCGCCTGCCCGCGCAGGGCGGACACACTGACGGCCGGGTTCACGGCCACGCGCCACAGGATGCGGCCGTCGGCCGTGGCCCGGCGCAGCGTGGTACCGCTGCCATCCAGATACAGCAGGCTGTTATCGTTCAGCACCAGCGGCGGCGCGGCCGGCCCGCGCTGCGCCCGCCAGCGGTCGCCATCGACCGTCAGCGCCCACGCAAAAGCCGGGTTCAGCGCCGCCTGCTGCGTCAGAATGAACTGCGACGGGTGCAGCCAGCCGGCCGCCAGCGGATCCACGGCGCTGTAGCCCGGCCCCGGCACATCGGCATCCATCGTCCGCACCTCAAAATGCAGGTGCGGGGCCGGGCGGGCATCGCCCACCGCGCCGATGATCTGGCCGGCTTCGACACAGGTCAGGCGTTCCGGGAAGGGCATGGTGGGGGTGGACTGAAGATGGCCGTACACCGTGTACACCCGGCGCTCATCCTCCAGCCGGTGTTCCACGATGACCACGCCGCCATCCGCCCCCCAGCCATCCGGCCGGGCATACGTCACCTGGCCGCGGGCGGCGGCCCGCACCGGCTGGCCCAGGGTGGTGCCGCGGCCGCCGTACCAGTCTTCGCCGGTGTGGAACTGGCCCTCATGGCGCGGGTTGGGCGCGGCGAAGGCCTGCACCACCGTGAAGATGGTGCTGTCCACCGGCAGTTGCAGCGCGGCCACCACGCCGCAGGTATTGGACTGCGCCCGCAGCGGCAGCAGACACAGCAGCACCATCAGCAGCAGCAGCGCGTAACGCATCGCGGTTGTCCCTTCTCCAGGCGGTGGCATCGGCCGCTTTAGCTGTCGTTGTCCGCGGGGGCCAGCAAATAACGGGCGATGAGGTGGGCGCTGTGCTGGAGCGCTTCGGTGTGCGTGCGCTCATAGCCGTGCGACGAAGCCACCCCGGGCCCGATCAACCCCACCCGCGCCTCGCCGCCGGCCCGCCAGTAGGCCGTGCCATCCGAAGCGTAGTAGAGGTAAATATCCGCCCGGTGCGGGATGTCGTGCGCCTGCGCCAGGCGGCGCAGTTTCTGCGTCAGGTCAAAGTGGTAGGGGCCGCCGCCATCTTTCACGCAGATGGACACCGAAAATTCATCGCCATTTTGCCCCTGACCGATGGCCCCCATATCAATCGCCAGCACTTCGGCCAGCCCCGCCGGCAGCCCGGCCGCGCCGCCGTGCCCCACTTCTTCATAATTGGCCAGCAAAATCGCCGTATCCTGCGCCGGGCGCAGGCCCGCCTCTTTCAGCGCCAGCAGCGCCCCGTAAATGGCCGCCACCCCGGCTTTATCATCCAGAAACCGCGCTTTGATGAAGCCGGTCTCCGTCATTTCCACGCGCGGGTCCAGGAACACAAAATCGCCCACGTCGATCCCGGCCTGGCGCACCTCGTCGCGGCTGGTGGCGCGTAAATCCAGCCGCAGCTCCATCGTGTCCTCGCTGCGTTCTTTGCGCTGGGCCTCGCGGTTGACGTGCGTACTGGGGTTGCTGAGGATGATGGTGCCCCGGTAGCGCCGGTCATCGTGGGTGCGGACGGTGCAATTTTCAAATTCCGCGCCTGACCAGTTGATGCCGCCGAGCGCCGATAATTTGAGGCTGCCATTGCTGTTGATCTCTTTGACCATGAAACCCAGCGTATCCAGATGCGCGGTGATGCCCACCGGCTGAAGGTCGCTGTCGCCGCGCCAGGTGAGCAGCAGCGCCCCCTTGCGCGTGATGCTGATGTCCAGCCCGTTGATGTGCAGCGCCTCAAACGCCTGGCGGGCGAAGGCGCTGACTTCTCGATGATAGCCGGTGGGGGAAGGCACATGCAGCAGCCCGCTGAGGAACTGCGTCATCGCCGCCAGGTTGAAAGTGAGTGCCGTCATACCACAATCTCCTCACAAAGGGTTCTGACACCGCGCCCGCCGGCAACCGGCCCGGCCGCGCGATACATTACGTCAAATAGCGGGTACAGCAGGTGATGAATGTCGGTATCATCGGCGGCGGATTCCCGGTATCCTGAAAAGTGTACAGCGCTGTGGAGACACCGGATGAATGCCCGATCATTTTTGACCGATGAACTGCGCCGCCTGAATGATACCATCGCTCATCTGGAAGTGAGCCTGCAACGTTATACCCCGGCTGACCCGCGCCGGGCCGGGAATGCGGCCCTGCTGGCCATGCAGCAGCGCGAACACACCCTCCTCACCGAACTGCTGGCCTGCGCCGATGACGGCGATGTGCTGGACTGCTGCCATGAACGCCTGCGCCGGGTGGAAGCCGAACATCTGCAACTGACCCT
>JALOOI010000305.1 GCA_025454495.1 Anaerolineae bacterium | reverse complement strand
CAGCACTTCGGCGGTGGCATCCATTTGCTCATAACTTTCGATGGCGCAGCAGCCCGCCACCATCTGGAAGGTGCCGCCGCCGATGGCCGTACCATCTGCCAGCGTAATGACCGTATCGCCCTGGTCCGGCTTGCGGTTGACCAGCAGTTTGGCCACCACCTGGCTTTCTTCCAGGGCCAGCGTCGCCTTAAAAATTTCCTTAAACAGGGCTTTGATGGTCTCATTGCTGAAGGGGCCATTGTTGGCCATCTCCAGCGCCGTCAGCATGTCGCCTTCGCGCACCGGGTCATACATCTGGCTGCCGAGCCGGCTTTGAATTTTGCCGATCTCGCTGGCCAGGCTGGCACGCTGGTTCAGCAGCTCCAGCAGTTGCAGGTTAATTGCATCAATTTGCTCGCGGATTTCCGCGACGCGGTTCTCGACCATGCTTCTGTTCTCCTGAAAAAATGGGCTTCCCCAACCCTCACATGCAAACACAAAGGCCGGCGCACCTGATCCGGCGCGTAGTATAACGGATTCTGCGCCGGGATGCACCTTTCTGCTGCCGGCCGCGGGGCGGGGGAGGCTGCCCTCATCCCCCGGCCCCTGCTCCCGGAGGGCGAAGGGGAGCAGGGCTGGCCGATGCCGGGCCCGTCCCTCGCCGGTGGGAGAGGGAAACAGGGTGAGGGCCGTTTTTCGCTGTGGCTCTGCGTTTAATCCCTGGTGATGGGGGCGATCAGCACAGCCGGGGCCGCCCTAATGCGGCAGTGGCAGATACTGCCCCAGCACCGCCAGCGCTTCTTCACGCCGGTCGCCATACAGGTAATGCACTTTATCCTTCGTACCAAGCAGCCGGATGAAGGTATCCAGCAGGCGCAGCACGGCCGGGCGATCCGGCCGGGTGAGGAAGACATAGTACATGGGCGTGGGCCGGCGCGGGTGCCGGGCCAGCGCCTGCCGGGCCTTCTGGTAGGCATATTGCAGCGGTAAATCGCCGGACTGGCGTGTGTCGATCAACATACGGACGACCGTCTCCGACGGGAATTGATAGATGGCCTCCACATACAGGTACCAGTCGTCCAGGCTTTCACGGGAGGCGTGGTGGAAGATGAATTCGTACAGATGTTGTGGATGGCGCACCAGCGTTACATTTTTGGAGGGCACGGCGGGCAGGTCATACATGGTGTTTTCCCCTCAGTAAACACGATTTTTCTCAAAAAAGGGCCGGGCAGCGCGGGTGCTGTCTTCTTAAGTATAAATATATTTGGGAAAAATAAACAGCAAAACGGGCGCAGCAATCACCCTGCGCCCGTCGCCGGCCGTGAACGGCCGTAACCGCAACCGTGCCCGCGCCCTAACTGGACTGGCGTTTCAGCGCGTCGATCTGTTTTTCGGTATTCTGGAGCAATTTTTGTTCCAGCGAAGGCTTCTGGCCGGCGGCCAGTTTGGTGGCGATGCGCTCGCGCAGGGTATCGGCGGCGGCGTACAGCTTTTGCAACTGGTCGGCCACGGGGGCGGGGGCCCCCTGCGGGATGACGGGCGGCGCAGCCGGGGCGGCCGGCACCGGGGCGGCGGCGGCATCTTCCGGCGCGGCCGCGCGGGGGGCCACGGCCGCGGCGGCCGCGCGTTTTTGCGCTCTGGCGGCCGCGGCGGCCTTCTGGTCAGCGACCTGGCGGGCCATCTTCTCCGCCCGCTTCTGGCGGCGTTCCAGTTCGCGCGTCGTCACGCCCACGGCAAAGACGGCGATGCCTTTCACCGCTTCGTCGTAGAACAGCACGCCATCAATCATCAGCAGGTCGCGCGGGTTTTCCAGCGGTTTTTGCACGCGCTCCCACTGGTTAATGCCCACGTACACGGTATACAGCGTTTTGCCCTCCGGCGGGGCCGGCACCCCGCGCGGGAGCTGCGGCAGCCCGGCTTTGTCCGGGTCGGTGGGCTGCGCCTCGTGGTGATGCTCAAACACCATCAGCACGGTGCCTTCTTCGATGTGAATGGAGCCGGGGCGGCCCTGCAGCGCGACGCGAATCTGGGTGGCTTTGCCGCGTTCCTGTTCCAGCAGCGGTGCTAAATAGTCCATACGTTTGTCCCATTCAATCGTTCCGGGGCGTTTGCGGCCCTGCCCAAAATTGGGGAAGACTTCCTGGCGCACATCGGGGTTCATCGCCCCTTTGATGAGATAAAAAAAGACACCGCCCGGCGTGCGCCGGCGGGTGCCGTCCTGGGTCATCAGGCCACCCTGCTCTTCCAGGCGCAGCGTTTCTTCCACTTTGCCGCGCACATAGTCCAGACCCAGATGATGGATGAGCAGTTGAATTTGGCGGAGGGGGTCTTCCCCGGTTTCGCCCAGCAGCGTCCCGAATTCGGTGGCACTGGCCAGGACTTCTTGAGATAGCATAGCGTATCCTGCTTCTTGCTGCCGGCCTGCAAAGCCGCCTGCGGTCAGGTATGGCGACAACCGTCACAGCCACCAAGGATAACACATTCGGCGGTTTTTGCGAATAGCGCCGGGGCGATCCACGGGGTAATCGCCGGCTCTTACTGCGGCGGCAGCTCCGCCTCTGGCGGGCGGGCGGTGCGCGGGCGCAGCGGGGCCGCGCCGGTGTGGCGGGCGTGCTGTTCGCCCCAGTCCAGCATCAGCAGCAGGATCGGCTCCAGCGTGCGCCCCAGGTCGGTCAGCGAATATTCCACCCGCGGCGGCACCTGGCGGTACACCTCTCGATGCACGATGCCATCGGCTTCCAGTTCGCGCAGGTGCTGCGTCAGCATCCGGCGGGTGACGGCCGGGATCAGCCGCTGCAAATCGCTAAAGCGGCGCGTTGCTTGCAGCAGGTAGAACAAAATCAGCGGTTTCCACTTGCCATCCAGAATGTGGATGGTGCGTTCCACCGGGCATTGATGATCGGGCGGCAGCATGGCGGGCAGTCCTTTCGTCGTCAGTGCGCCATGGTTACATTGTTGTACCTTAGTATGCAAAATGTGCGTAATTGTGGCCGGCGCACCTTTAGCCTACACTGCAACAGAGTAACCCACAAGATCGACCACAGCGACAAAGGATAGCATGATGGCGCAAACATCGTTACAGGTGCTGGTGTATGGCGCAACCGGCACGCAAAGCGGCCCCGTGGCACAGCAACTGCTGGCCCGCGGCCACCAGGCACACGTGCTCACCCGCAGCCCGGACAAAGCCGCGGCGCTGGCGGCGGCAGGGGCGCACATCGTCACCGGCGACCTGGCCGACCCCGACAGCCTGTATCGTGCCAGCCAGGGCAAGGATGCCGTGGCGCTGTTGATCCCTTTCTTCATCAACCCGGCAGACGCGCCCACCTTCGCCCGCAACGCCATTGATGCCGCCCGCGCGGCCGGGGTACGCCGCATCGTGTGGAACAGCAGCGGCTTCATCCCGCCGCACGACACCGGCAACCCCGGTATCGATGTGCGCCGCTTCGTGGTGGATTATTTGCGCCAGGCGGGGGTGCCGCATACCATCGTCATGCCCGGTGTGTACAGCGAAAATTTGCTGGGCCCGTGGACGGCACCGCATGTGCTGGCCCGCCAGGAACTGACCTACCCGCTGCCGCAGTCGCTGCGGGTGGGCTGGCTGCCGGCGCAGGATGTGGGCGCGCTGCTGGTGGCGGCGCTGGAGCAGCCGACGGCGACGGGCAAAATGTACGCCGTCAGCGGGGCCGAAGCCGTGACCGGGGATGAACTGGCGGCGCGGTTTACGCAGGCGCTGGGGCGCGACATTCGCTATGTGACCATGCGGCCGGAAGCCTTCGGCGCGGTGCTGGATGAGGTGTTCGGCCCCGGCGCGGGGGCCGGGGCGGCGGTGGAATATCGCCGGATGCAGGAACACCCGGAACAGCAGCCGCCCATGTTCGTGGATATGCAGCCGGTGCTGGCCGAACTGCCGGTGACGCTTACGCCGCTGGTGGACTGGGTGCGGCAGCAGCGCCACGCCTTCGGCGGCTGAGGCCACCCCCGGCCCCCCGGTTACGGTTATGGTTATGGTTATGGTTACGGGCGGGCGGTGGCCGTGGCCTGTAAGGCTTCCAGCGCCTGCCCGGCCGTCGTGGACTGCACCTCCAGCGCATCCAGCGTGCCGGAGACGCTGCTGAGGCGATTTTCGGCGGCGGTGGCGCGGAAGAAGCCAAACA
>JALOOI010000304.1 GCA_025454495.1 Anaerolineae bacterium | reverse complement strand
CCACAGCAGCAGGGCATACAGCAGCCCGGTCAGCACCAGGTCCAGGGCCTGCCCGGCCCGCGCATCGCCCATCAGCGCCCCCGTCGCCGGGTCAATGCCCGGTGTCAGCCAGTGGGATAGAATCCACACCGGGCTGCCAAACGCGGTATAGGAAGGGTACAGCGCCAGTTGCGCCAGCCAGTCGCTGAACCACGAGGGCAGCAGCAGGAAGGAGAGGGCCAGCAGCCCGCCGAAGGAGAGGGCAAAGCTGCCGGCGAAGCGATAGCGCTGTTCCCGCAGGGCCCACAGCAGCAAAAACGGCACGATCAAATACCCCATTTGCGGCTTCAGCGTACTCAGGGCCAGGGCCGCCCCGGCCAGGCCATCGCGCCGGCGCAGCAGCGCCCACAGGGCCAGCACCTCCAGCGCATACACCAGCAGCCCCGGCTGGCCCAGCAGCAGCCCCCGCGCCGGATAATAGGCGATCAGCGTCCACACCAGCAGCCCGGCCGTCAGCAGCGGGGCGGGCCGCCAGCGGAACACCTGCACCAGCAGCAGCAGCGCCCCCACCAGGCAGGCTTCCAGCAGCACCATCCACAGCGCCGAAGCCAGCGCATAATCCACCAGCACCAGCGGCCACAGCAGCAGCACGGTGTAAAAAGGATAGGCGAAATAACCGGGGTCTTCTTCCGGCAGCGCCGCCCGCCCGAAAATTTGCCGCTGAATGTTCAGGCTGGCTTCCGGGCCATAGGGGTTAAGCCCGTCATGGACGAAGGAGCGCACCCCTTCCCAGCGCGACATAAAATCATTGTGGCCGGGGAACGGCCGCGTCAGCGCCTGGTAGGTGCCCAGGACGTTCAGCGCCAGCACCGCCAGCACCAGCAGCAGGAATAAAGTTGTAGCACGCCGACCGGACAAAGACACCTGCAACCGCTTTCTGATGATCTTCCAGCCCCACAGGACGATTCGCTTATCGCACAACGGCCTTAAATTCGTTACACTCCCCGCAGAAAAGCCGTGGCAGTGGCGCAACGGTTTTGAACAGGTTATGTTATAATTCGACTCACAGGGTACTGCGCCCTGGCACAGGTGCGACATGGCAGAAATTAGCTTACGCAATTACCTGAAAAAAGTCGAGCGACTGGTTCAGGACGAGGCTCACGAAGAAGCCATCGCCCATGTGCGTCGCATCCTGGAATATTACCCGCGCAACGGGGTGGCCTACCGGCTGCTGGCGCAGTCCCTGGTGGCCCGCCAGCGCCACGAAGAAGCCGGCGAAATTTTGCGCCGCCTGCTGAGCGCCTTCCCATCCGATTTTGCCATCCACACCGGCCTGAGCGAAATTTACGAAAAGCTGAAGCAGCCGGAACAGGCGCTGTGGCACCTGGAACGCGCCTTTGATTTGCAGCCCAATGATACCGCACTCAATACCCGCCTGCGCGACCTGTACGCCGAATATCGCGCGGTGCAGGTGGAACGCCTGCAACTGACGGCCGGGGCGCTGGCCGGGCAGTATATCAGCAGCGGGCTGCACGATGAAGCCATCGAAATTTTGCAGCACGCCCTGGAACGCACGCCTGACCGGATCGACCTGAAGCTGCTGCTGGCCCGCGCTTACTGGAGCAGCGGCCAGCCGGTGGATGCTGCCGAAGTGGCCCTGGATGTGCTGAATGTGCTGCCCTATACCCAGGCGGCCAACCGCATTCTGACGGAATTATGGCTGAACGAACAGCGCCCCTCGGACGCACAGCGCTACCTCAGCCGCATCGAAGATGTCGATCCTTACCTGGCGTTTCGCCTGGCCACCGGCGAAAATGTGCCGGGCGAAACCTTCATGCTGCCCGAACTGGATTACCAGCGCTACGTGCGCGAAACCCTGGTGGTGAGTGACCCGGACTGGCTGAGCAGCGTGGCCGACGAAGCTGCCCCCGCCGGCGCGGATGATGCCTGGCTGAACGATGTGGCCCCCGCCGACACCCCGGCCGCCCCGCGCCGCGTCACCGACCGGCTGAATCATCTGCTGCCGGAGACAGGCCCGCTGAACACCGGCCGCCTGCCGGCCACCGCCGGCCTGGTCGCCACCGGCAGCCTGGGCGAAGGGCTGAATTTGCCGGATGATGTGCTGCAAAACCTGGAACGGATGCGCGATATTGGCATGGATTCCACCATCGCCGCCCCCTCGCCGGAGACGGTGCGGGCCGCGCTGGCCGCCCCGGCCGAGGCGGCCACCGTCGATGATGAGGATGACTGGATGAAAGTCCTCCAGAGCGACCCGGCGGACGCGCCGCCGCTGCCCCGCGTGCCCACCGGCCGCACCGGGATGCTGGCTTCTTTGCGCGAAGACAGCGCCCCCGAAGATGACAGCATGGACTGGCTCTCTGATCTGGATGAGCTGGACGCGCAGGCGCTGAACGATACTGCCATGCTCAACCCGGCCGTCGTGGCCGGGCCCGCAGACGAAGCCTCCCCGCTGGACAGCGATGCCTGGATGCTGGATTTCGCCGAGCAGCAGCGCGGCTTATCCGGCATTTTATCCAGCCGCAGCGGCCCCCTGCCCGCCGCCGCCGTCGCTGACGAAGCCGATGAGTCCGGCACCGGGCTAACCGGCCTGTTCGATGATGACTCTGGCACCGGCTTAACCGGCCTGTTTGACGCTGACCCGGCGGAAGTGCCGGCCACCGAGCCGGATCGGCGGGTTCTGCTGCCGGCCAGTGATTCGGGCGATTCCCTGGGCTGGATGAAAGATCACGCCATTGAATATGACGAACATGCCGAAGTGCCGGATCTGTTCGCCGATCCTTTCGGGCTGGAGGATGATGTCGCGCTGAAGGCGACCGCCAGCGGTACCGCGTGGATGTCGCGCAGTGGCATCGAATTTGAAGCGGAGGCGGCGGCCGACCCGCTGCCCGCGGCCGACAGCGACGACGATGATCCGCTGGGCTGGCTGAAAGACAGCGGCGGCGAAATGGCCCCCCCCGACCGCAAAACCCGTTCCGCCACCCTGCCCGCCGTCAGCGCCCCGGCCGCCGAAGCCGCGCCGGAGCCGGCCGCCTGGGGCGACGACAGCGCTCTGGAAGAAATTCTGGCGCTGGAAAACCTCACCGATGACCCCACCGATCCCGGCGGCTGGACGGGCCGGCTGGTGCCGCCCGGCGGGGACGCGGTGCCGCGGCCGGCTGATGATTTAGCGGCGGATTTCGCCGCGCTGCCCGCAGACGATCTGCCGGCCGATTTCACCACCATGCCGAATGACGACGATTGGACGGGCCCGCCGCTGGCGGAACTGCCCGGTGACGATGACTGGAACGGCGCGGCGGTCGCTGCCCCGGCAGCCGTGCCCGAAGACCTGGCAGCGGAATTGGGAGATTGGCAGGAGACTATGCCCGACGATTCGCAGAACTGGCCGCCGGAAGACCGGCTGCCGCCGGATAACCTGCCGGCGGATGATGACGATGCCTTAAGCTGGCTGACAGAGGATGATCTTCAGACCGCGGCCGCTGTCCCGGTTGATGAGCTGGCCGCGGAGCCGGAAGACGATGCGCTCGCCTGGCTCTCGGACGATTTGCTGCTGGATGACACGGATGAGGAAACCACCGTCGAGCCGGTCAGTGCCTGGCAGGATGAGGCCGACCCGGCCGCCGAAGCGGATTTTGACCTGGATTTGTTCGCTGACGCGGCCGAAATCCCCGCGCCGCCGGCCGCGGGACTGCTGGATCGTACTTTTGACCTGGAACAGCCGGCCGCCGCGCCGGAGGCTGACCTGTTCACCTGGCAGGATGAACTGGCCGAGGATGACGCGCCCCTGCCGGAAGAAGATGATTTCGACTGGGGCGCGGTGCCCGAACTGGCGGACGATGTCGCCCTGACCGATGACGAAGCCGCTTTTGACCTGGACGACAGCGCCGGTGAACGGGTGCTGGAGCAGGAAGAAGAAGCCTTCGCCTGGGGCGATGATCTGGCGGATCCGGCCGTCATCGCGGCGGAACCGGACTGGCTGGCCGATCTTGATCTGCCGGAAACTGCGCCTGCGGCCGGGGCCGCGGCGGCCTGGACAACCGACCTGACGGAAGATGATGCCCTGCCGGCGGCCGGTGACTGGCTGGCCGGGGTGGAACTGGAAGACGATGAAGAACCCGTCCTCCGCAGCGCCACCGC
>JALOOI010000303.1 GCA_025454495.1 Anaerolineae bacterium | reverse complement strand
GGGCCGGTTTCGGTGAGCGTTTGCAGCAGGTCGCCCCCGGCCACCTCCAGCAGGGCCGCGCGGCCATCGCCATAGCCGATGTAAAGCTGTGCGCCATCCGGCCGCAGCAGCGCCACCCCGGCCGCGGCGTTCTGATGCACCCCGGCCAGCGTGGCCGTCACCTCCTGCGCGTCCGTATCCAGCAGGCTCAGCGTGCCGGACTGAGTGAGCGCGGCCAGCACGCTGGCATCCGGGCTGTAGGCCAGCGCCAGCACCGGGCCCGCCAGCGTCAGCGTAGCCAGTGCGTCGCCGCCGGCCAGCGGATACAGGCGAACATGGCCGCTGCTGTCGCCCACGGCCACCCGGCCGCCGGCCGCGTCCACGCTCAGCGCCGTCACCGCGGAGCCATCATCCCCGCCCCCGGCCAGCGTCGTGCCATCCGGCTGCACCGTCTGCCAGCCGCGGTCGGCGGTGGCCCGCACCAGCGTTTCGTCCGCCGGCCACGCCAGCCCCACCCCGGCCGCCGGCTCCGCCGGAATCAGCCCGGTGACGGCCGCGCCGGTGACATCCACCAGCCCGATGAGGCCGTTGGTCAGCAGCGCGGCCAGCCGGTCGCCGGCCGGCGCAAAGCTCAGCGCCACAATGGGCGCGGTGGTATCGACCACCAGTTCCGCCCGCAGCGTGCCGCTGTCTGCGTCCCACAGCAGCAGCGTATTCACATCCGCCGCCGCGATCAGCCGGTCATCCGGGCTGTAGGCCACGCTGGCAAAGCGGGCGGAATACGGCACTTCCAGCGTTTGCAGCAGCGTGCCGTCCGCCGCATCCCACACGCGCAGGCTGGCATCCGCCCCGCCGCTGACCAGGCGCGAGCCGTCGCTGTTGAACGCGACGCTGACGGCCGGCAGCGTGTGCGCCACCAGCGGCGCGGCCGGCGCGTCCAGGTCGGTGACGCGGTACAGCCACACCCCGGCCGAGCCGGCCACCGCCAGGCGGCGGCCCTCCGGCGACCACGCCAGGGCCGTGGCGCTGCCGCGCCCGTAACGCGCCAGCAGCGTCAGCTCAGCAGCATTGGCCGCCGTGATGACCGTGCCGGAAAAATCCGCCTCGATCTGTGAAGGCGACTGCGCCGCCAGCGGCAGCGCCAGGCTGCCGGGCAGCAGCAGCAGGGCCGCCAGGTATATCCAGCGTAGCATAGCCATAAATCCTCTCCCGTCCCGGCCCTGCGCCGCAGGGCTGTTGTCTGGTTCATCCAGCATGGTCATCGCAGCGGCAATCATAGCATGTCCGGGCCGGTGCCTCCAAATGAGGCCCCGGGCCGCCGGCACGCGGGGGCATGGCCGCGCCCGGTGTGGCCGTGGCCCCGCCACGCCGCCGCTGCGAAACCAGGTTACAATCGTCATCATGGATTATGCCCCACCTGCGGAGGTTGTTCCCTGATGACTGCCCTGCTAATTCGCAACTGTCAGGCGCTGCACATCAGCGCCACGGCCCAAATCACCCTCCTGCGCGATCAGGATATTCTGGTGCGCGATCAGCGCATCGAAGCCATTCAGCCCACCGGCCAGGCGGATCCGTCGCACTTTACGACGGTGATCGAGGCCCGTGGAATGCTGGCCATGCCCGGCCTCATCAACACCCATGCCCATGTGCCCATGGTCATCTTTCGCGGGCTGGCGGAGGATGTGTCCATTGAGCGCTGGTTTAATGAGTTTATGTGGCCGCTGGAGAGCAATTTACAGCCGCAGGATGTGTACCTGGGGATGCGCCTGGGGGCCGCCGAGATGATCGAAGGCGGTGTCACCACGGTAGCCGATCATTATTTTTACATGGATGAAGCGGCGCAGGCGGTGGCCGACAGCGGCATCCGGGCGCTGCTGGGCTGGGCCATCTTCGGCAGCAGCGGCCCCGCTATGATCGCCCGTACCGGCGAATTCGTGGCGCGGTGGCAGGGCGCGGCCGGCGGGCGCATTCGCACGCTGATGGCCCCGCACGCCCCGTATACCTGCGATGATGATTATCTGCGGGCGTGTGTGGCACAGGCGCAGGCGCTGGATGTGGGCATCCATATCCACGCGGCGGAAGAAATGGGCCAAACCCGCGCCAGCCTGGCCAAACGCGGCCTTACGCCCATCCAGGTGCTGGAACAAACGGGCGTGCTGGAACGCCCCACCATCATCGCGCATGGCTGCGGCCTGCTGCCGGAAGATATTGAACGCCTGCGCGGCCGTACTGTGGGCATCGCCTGCGCCCCCAAAACCTATCTCAAGCTGGCCATGGATATGACCCCGGTCATCGCCCTGCGCCAGGCGGGGATCGCCGTGGGGCTGGCGACCGATGGCGCGGTGAGCAATAACACGCTGGACGTGTGGGAATCGCTGCGGCTGCTGGCCCTGCTGCAAAAAGACCGCCAGCGCAGCCCGGAAGTGCTCACCATCCCGGAGGCGCTGTTCATCGCCACCCGCGAAAGCGCCCGCGTGCTGGGCTACAGCGACCTGGGAGCGCTGGAAGCCGGTTTCCTGGCGGATATTATTCTGGTGGATCTCAGCGGGCTGCATCACCAGCCGCTGCACAGCCTCACCGCCAGCCTGGTCTATAACGCCCGCGCCAGCGATGTGCAAACGGTCATCATTGATGGCCGCGTGGTGATGCAGGATCGCGTGTTCACCACGCTGGATCGGCGGGCGGCGGTGGCCGACGTGCAGGCGGCCATGGATCGGCTGGCACAGCGCATTCCGGCCAAACGGATTCAGGTGTATAACCCGTAGTCCGGTACGGGCCCTCACCCCCATCCCCTCTCCCGGACGGGCTGCGCCCCGGGCGAGGGGAAAAAATCCGCGCCACGCTCCCTTTTTATACAACCGGAACATTTTCCTGACAACGCCGGTGTTCGTTGCACCTTTTTTCTCATATACTAAAAGCAATATAAAGTGTTATTTGAGGGGATTGCCATGAGCGAACATCAACCCCGCAGCAAAGGCCAGGCCAGCCGGCTGGCCCCACAGCCGGCCCCGGTGGCTGAACAGGCCGCGCCGGCGGAGCGCCAGTTGAGCGCCACGGACAGCGGCCTCACCCCGGGCCGGGTGCTGCAATTGCAGCGCCTGATCGGCAACAGCGCCACCCGCACCGTGATGGCCGGCGGCCCCCGCAGCCTGCAACGCGCCGCCTTCCCCGCCTGGCTCAATCGCAATCTCATCATCCAGCGCGACAGCCACGAAAAAGGCTGCCGCTGCACCGAATGCTCACGGGTGGCGCTCAAGCGCGAGGTCATCCGCCGGGTGGACGAACACGAAGAAGACATTCAGGCCCTGCGCGAAGCCCCGCTGACGATCCGCCGGGTGGACGAACACGAAGAAGACATTCAGGCCATGCGGATCCAGCGCATTGGCGGCGGAAATAAAGCCGTCAAGGAAAAGCCTAAAACCCCCAAACAGCTCGTCGATGAGGCGACGCTGGATACGCCGGACAAAATTAAGGCGCTGCTGCAAACCGACACGCTGAAGATGATCCGCAGCAAGGAGGCCATGAAGGCGCTGGCCGGTAAAATCGTCGTCAAGAGCTTCGTAACCGCGCTGATGGAGATCGGCGGCACCACGCTGAAACAAAAATTACAGCGGGCCTTCAATATTTGGGCCACGGTGACGCTGGACGATGTGAAAGCGGTCATCGAAGCCGCGCCGCAGGATCAGCGGGATGAGGTGTGGCAGCGCAAGAAGCTGATGAAAAAGGCCCACAGCGTGATGAGCCGCGATGACTATTTGAACATGCTGCCGGTGCTGCGCGTCTTTAAGAAAGGCAAAACCGCCGAAGATGGCAAAGCCCACACCAGCGCCAGCAAAGCCGATGAGCACATCCGCAATTACCTGGCGGACTATACCGGCGAAGCGGTGAAAGCCGGCCGCCAGGTGGCGGGCCAGGTTTCCGTGGTGGATGGCAAGGACTGGGAAGAAGCGTATGATCGTGAGTTTGGCGATGACGGGCAGGAAGATACCACCAATGCCTTTGTCGACCAGCAGGGGTTGATCTGGGTGCACAAGAAACGCGGCAACGCCGGCACGGTCATCCATGAAGGGGTGCATAAATACGCCAACGGCGTTTTCCTGAGCGAGGTGGGCTTCAACTTTAACGAAGGCGTGACCGAGTATTTCACCCGCAAGATCACCAAACAGCTT
>JALOOI010000094.1 GCA_025454495.1 Anaerolineae bacterium | reverse complement strand
ACCTCGCTGCTGCTGACGGTATTACGCGCCGGGCAGCACATCGTCATGACCAATGATTGCTATCGCCGTACCCGCGCCTTCTGCCAGACGTTTTTAACCAAATTTGGCGTGGAAACCAGCGTCGTCCCCATGGGCGATTATGCGGCGATGGAAGCGGCCATTATCCCCGGCCGCACACGTTTCATCATTTCCGAAACGCCCACCAACCCCTATTTGCGCGTGGCGGATATTCCGCGCATCGTGGCGCTGGCGAAGCAATACAGGCTGCTGACCATGATTGATGCCACCTTTGCCACGCCGGTGAACCTGCGCCCCATTGAACACGGGATCGATTTTGTGCTGCACAGCGCGACGAAATATCTCAGCGGGCATAATGACCTGCTGGCGGGCGTGCTGGTGGGCAGCAAAGAGCGCATGAAGCCCATCAAGGATATGCGCGGTGTCCTGGGGAATGTGATGGACCCGCAGGCCGCCTGGCTGCTGGAACGCGGCATCAAGACGCTGGGGGTGCGGGTGCAGCAGCAAAACCGCACCGCGCTGGCGGTGGCCCGCTTCCTGGAAAACCACCCCAAAATTGACCGCGTGTATTACCCGGGCCTGCCCTCCCACCCGGATTACGAGGTCGCCCGGCGGCTGATGGGTGGCTTCGGCGGCGTGGTGAGCTTTGAAGTGGCCGGCGACCTGAAAAGCACCGGCGATTTCATCGACCGCTGCCGCATCCCCTATATTGCTCCCAGCCTGGGCGGCGTGGAAAGCCTGATCGAACAGCCGTCACTGGTGAGCTATTATGAACTGACCACGGAAGAACGGCTGAAGGTGGGCATTAAGGATAACCTGGTGCGCTTCGCCGTGGGCATCGAAGATACCGATGACATCATTGCCGATCTGTCGCAGGCGCTGGACAGCATCCCGGAGCGCTATATCGCCGGGGTGTGGGAGAAGCGTTTCCGGCAGTAGCCGCCGGGTTAAGACCGCGCCGGCCGGGCGCAGCACACCGGGCGACTCACGATGAGTCGCCTGTTTGCGTGGCCATAAACTGCGCAATGCGCTCCTGGTCGGCAGCGCTGTAACTGTGCAGGCGGTCGGGCGGCTGCGTGTAATCCAGAAATTTGGCCCAGCGGCCCTCTGCAAAGACTTCCTGATAGGCAGCATCATAATCAAACACAATGCTGTCGTTGTGCCCCAGAGGCACCGGCAGCGCCGGCAGCTTTGTGCCAGTGTGAAAGCTGTAAACCAGCAGCCGCCCATCCTCCCACGAAGGATGTGGATAATTCAGCGCAATGTAAAACGGGTAGCTGGCAGGATCACGCGGGTAAACAGGCACCCGCTGGATGGGCGAAGGGGTTTCGTGCAGCAGATCAATTTCAATGAGCGATAAGGGGCTGCGGACAGCTTCCACCCGTTTTTGACGATAGAACGCATAGTTAGCACCTCCGGGTTTGTTAGAGGGCGACAGCAGCTCAATCTGTGTCACCATCCGCCCCAGGGTATTCTGGTCGGTCACTTCGCGGATGACCACGGCTTTGAGAAAGTCCGCCGTATCCAGCGCTTCCGCCAGGCTCAAATCCAGCACCGGCAGGATCGTCACCTGCCGGGCCAGCGGCGAAGGTGCCTGAGCCTGCTGAAAGATGGCAATATCTGGCTCTGGCCGGCGCGCCGGTAGCACAGAACCGGGGCCACGCTCACGCAGTTGCAGCGACTGTTCGCTGAAAGCCACATACTGCTCCGGCAGTTCCTGATTCAACCGCCGGGTGAGCGCAGCAATGAAGCTAAAATGAAACGTGTGCCACAGGGCCGGCTGCGCGTCGCTGCCGGGGGTTTGCAGCCGGCTGTTCAGGAACGGGTTTACGCCCTGCCAGGGATTGGCGCGTGCTGCCATAAGACCTCCGTGGCCGCTGCTGTTTACGCCGGCACCCGCCCGGCATCGCCTTCCAGCACCCGCACGATGTCGTCCATCGTCGCCGCGGACTGCCGCAGCAGGTTCTGGTGCGCCGGGGTGATGTCTTCCAGCGTGTTGCTGTGATAGCCGATGGTGGCATCCGGGTCTTTGAGAACGTGCCCGGTGAGGATGCCCACCACCGTTTCATGGGGCCGGATGATGCCCGCTTCCACCAGCTTACGGGTGCCCGCCAGCGAACAGGCCGAAGCCGGTTCGCAGCCGATGCCGGCCGCATCAATCAGCGCTTTGGCATCCATAATCTGCTGATCGGTGACGTAATCCACCACGCCATTCGTCCACGTCAGCGCCCGCACCGCCCGCTTATAACTGACCGGGTTGCCAATTTTGATGGCGGTGGCCAGGGTTTCCGCTTTCATGGCCGCAAAATCGCTAAAGCCGGTGCGATAAGCCCGGTACAGCGGGCTGGCCCCTTCCGCCTGGATGACCGCCAGGCGCGGCAGCCGGTCGATCAACCCCAGGTCATACAATTCTTTGAGGCCTTTGCCAAAAGCCGAACTGTTGCCCAGGTTGCCACCGGGCACCACGATCCAGTC
This sequence comes from Anaerolineae bacterium, assembly GCA_025454495.1. Lineage (GTDB taxonomy): Bacteria > Chloroflexota > Anaerolineae > Aggregatilineales > Phototrophicaceae > JALHOR01. The sequence continues at coordinate 12,436 of JALOOI010000094.1, read as the reverse complement.
GGGCACCTGCCATTTAAGCTGCTGGATGACCTCAAAGATGATGGACTTCTGCCCCTCCAGCCGGAAGGGGTTCACCGAATTGAGCACGTAAATATTCAGGCGCTCGCTCACTTCGCGCACCAGCGCCAGGTTGGTATCAAAATCGCCATCGGTTTGCAGGCAGATAGCCCCGTAGGCGATGCCCTGCGCCAGCTTGCCCAGGGCAATCTGCCGGTTTTGCAGGAAGATGATGCACTGCATCCCGGCGAAGGCGGCATACGAGGCCAGCGAGGCCGACGTGTTGCCGGTGGAGGCGCAGGCCACGCGCTGCATCCCCAGAATTCGCGCCTGCGTCACGCCGCCGGTCATCCCGCGATCTTTAAAGGAGCCGGTGGGGTTTTCGCCCTCGTGCTTCAAATACAGCGTTTTCACCCCGGCCCATTCGGCCAGGTGGCGCGGGCAGTACAGGTTGGTATTGCCTTCCGGCCGGCTGACAATATCGCGGTCGGCGGCATCCGGGTAGATCAATTCTTTGTAGCGCCACACGCCGCTGTTGTAAGGCGCATCCAGTGACCCCAGGCGCTCATCGAAGAAGCGCCGGGTGAGCTGTGGTCGCAGGCTTTTCCAGTCGTGCAGCACATCCAGCAGGCCGCCACAGGCATCGCAGGCGTAGCGCACTTCGTTGACGGGATACTCCTGCCCACAATCCATGCATTGCAGTCTGCTGTACATTCGTATATCATCCTTAACCGCGTGTGAGACCAGCAGGGCAAGGATAGCGAGTTTTTATGGTAAATTCCAGAGCCGAAGCATATGCCCCGGCCACTGTGGCCAATATCGGCGCGGGATTCGATATTCTGGGCCTGGCCGTGGATGGCGCGGGCGATGTGATCACGGTGGAACTGCGCGACGAACCCGGCGCGGTGATCCTGAGCATTGCCAATGATGAGGGCAAACTGCCCCGCGCGGCCGATAAAAATGTGGCCAGCATCGCAGCGGCGGCCTGCTTAAAGCAGATCGGTGCCAGGCAGGGGGTGGGCATTCACCTGAAGAAGGGGCTGCCTTCGGCCAGCGGCCTGGGCAGCAGCGCGGCCAGCGCGGTGGCGGCGGCGGTGGCCGTCAATGCCCTGTTCGGCGAGCCGCTGCGCCGCGAAGAACTGCTGCCCGCCAGCCTGGAGGGTGAAGCGGCCGTCAGCGGCTACCATGCCGATAACGTCGCGCCGTGCCTGCTGGGGGGCATCACCCTCACCAATGGCACCTCCATTGAACGCATTCGCCGGCTGCCGGTGCCGCAGAGCGTCTTTCTGGCCCTGGTTACGCCGGATGTCGCCGTGCCCACCTCCGAAGCGCGGGCGGCCCTGCCGGCCCAGGTCTCGCTGAAGCAGATGGTGCAGCAAACCGGGGCGGTGGCGGAGCTGATGGACGCGATTTACCGCGATGATGTGGTGGCGCTGGCGGCCGCCATGGAGCGCGATGGCGTGGTGGAACCGGCCCGGGCCCACCTGATGCCCTATTTGCACGAGGTGCGCTTTGCCGCCAAACGGGCCGGGGCCCTGGGGCTGGTCATCAGCGGGGCCGGCCCCACGCTGTGCGCGGTATGTGCGGATGAAGCCACGGCCGCCCGCGTGGCGAACACCATGCAGGAGTTTTACGCGGCCGCCGGCCTCCACAGCCTCATCCGGCATGGCAAAATTCGCACCCAGGGCGCAGCCGTAACGGCGGTCAGTTAGGGCCACCTTTCCGGCCCAACGCAGCACCGTGGCACCGGCGGCGATCTGGCTCGCGCTGCCGCTTCATGCCGGGTGCGCCGGCCCGGGGCAGCACGAAAGATGCTGCCCGGCAGCCGCGTCTTGTATTTTGCGGGCGCTTGCAGCACACTTTGCTGCTTCAGGGTGACGCAGCCCTCCGTCCGCCACAGGCACAGGGAGAATGAGGCATGACCGAAGCATTCAATATTCAGGGTGGCAGGTCGCTGTATGGTGAAATCACCGTGCAGCGCTCTAAAAACGCGGTGCTGCCGATGATCGCCGCGGCGTTAATCCCGGCTCAGGGGCAAACCATCCTGCATGGCGTGCCGGATATTGCCGATGTGCGGGTGACGCTGGAACTGGCGCGGGCCGTGGGGGCCACGGTGCTGCATGACCGGGCCGCCCGCACGGTGAGCATTGATGCCAGCGGCATACACACCGGCACCCTGCCGGCCGAACTGAGCCAGAAAATGCGCGGCTCGGTGCTGTTCCTGGCCCCGCTGCTGCTGCGTACCGGCCGGGTGGAACTGCCCGGCAGCGGCGGCTGTGATATTGGCACGCGCAAAATTGATTTTCATCATCGCGGCTTTGCCCGCCTGGGCGCAGAGGTGGAAACCTGGGACGATGGCACCACCATCATCCGTATGACCCGCAACGCGCTCACCGGCACGCTGCTATATCTGGATATGCCCAGCCACACCGGCACCGAAAATCTGATGATGGGCGCGGCCCTGGCGCGGGGCCTCACCGTCATCGAAAATGCGTCCGTCGAGCCGGAAGTGATCGACTTCGGCAATTTCCTCATCGAGATGGGGGCCGATATTGAAGGCCTGGGCACGCCCACGCTGTATATCACCGGGGTGAACAGCCTGCACGCGGTGGAATATACCCCCATCCCGGATCGCCTGGTGGCCGGGCTGGTGGCCATGAGCGCCGCCATCGCCGGCGGTGATGTGCTCATCCGCGGGGTGGAACCGCGCCACCTGCGCCTGGTGACGGCCAAGCTGGAGCAGATGGGCATCACCATCAGCACCACCGACAGCACCCTGCGCGTGCAGCGCCACCAGCACACCCGGCTGAACCCCATCAACATCACCACCCACCCCTACCCCGGCTACCCCACCGATTTGCAGCCCTGCATTTCGGCCCTGGCCACAGTAGCCAATGGCAAAAGCTTCATCCGTGAGCGCATCTTTGAAAATCGCTACGATTTTGTGGATGGGCTGCTGGCCATGGGTGCCGATATGCTCATCAGCCAGAGCGATGTGCTGGTGGTGAACGGCGTGGCCGGGCTAAAGCCGGCGCGGGTGAAAGCCGCCAGCATCCGCGCGGGGGCCGCCCTGCTGCTGGCCGGGGTGGCCGCCCGCGGCGAAACCATCATCGAAAACATTTACCAGATTGATCGTGGCCACGAAGCCATCGAAACCGTCCTCGGCGCACTGGGCGTGGCCATCAGCCGCATTCACCCGCAGGCCACCCCGGCCGCCGGGCTGGAACCCGCCCGTTAAGCGCCCCGCCGGCCGCAGCAGGAGGACTCTTTCACGGCAGTGATTGAGTCCTTTTAAATTTAGTTTATACTAAAGGGTGTCTCACAACAGGGAGCGCAGACTTTGCAACTCTCCATTATGATTATGAGTGGTGTGGATGACGGGGCGCTGCTGCAATTCCAGTCCGATGCCGATGGCGAAAAAACCGGCGGGCACTGGTCGCTGACGATTGGGCGGCGCGATGATAACGACATCACCCTGAAGAACGATACCTTTGTCTCCCGGCAGCACGCCCGCCTGCACTGGCAGGATGAACGCTGGTGGCTGGAAGATTCCAACAGCACCAATGGCACCTTTACCGAAAACGATGTGGATGTCTTTGCCGACCTGCGGGTGCGCGGCATTGTGCCGGTCGAACCGGGGCAGTTATTCCGTATTGGGCGTACCTGGCTGCGACTTCAGTCGGCGGAGTGAATCACCCATGAGCAACATTCCCCTCAAAGATATTCTCATCACCGCCCGCCAGGAGTCGCACCGGATGCGGCATTTTTTCCTGGGGGTGGAGCATCTGTTCATCGCGCTGCTGGAAATTAAAAGCGGGCTGGCCAGCAGCATCCTGGCGGACGAAGGGTTTGCGCCGGAATATGTGATTGATGCCATCCGCCGCAAGGCCGGCAAGGGCAGCCGGCATCGGCTGTGGGCGGGCATCCCCAATTCGCCCCGTACCGAAGTGGTGCTGGGGATTGCCCACGAAATCGCCGGCGAACAGCAGCGCCAGAACCTGGTCGAGCGCGATATTCTCATCGCCATTCTGGAAGAAAACGACAGCATCCCGGTGCGCGTGCTGCGGGCCCTGGGGGTGAACCTGGACACGTTCCGCAGCCAGGCACGGGTACGGCGCATTGTGCGGGCGGCCACCGGCACCTTCGTCCGCATTGATTTTAGCCCCGGCTTTGAAGGCGACCTGGACAAAGATCAGTTGTTCATCCTGCGGCGCATGTTCCACGGCTACACCGAAGTCCGCATCGAAACGCGGCTGACGGGCGGTTACACCCGCTCCACGCTGCTGGTGGTCACGCCCATTCGGGTGGATAACCGCGCCGATGCGCCGGTGGTGGTGAAAATTGGCCCCGGCGATATGATCCTGGATGAGGCGCAGCGTTATGAGCGCTACGTGAAAAACACGCTGCCCCCGCTGACGGCCCGCCTGGAAGACCGCCCCACCGCCCCGGAAACTTCTGACCTGGCGGGGATTAAATATACCTTCGTCACCGACCCGGACGGCAACCCGGCGGATATGCGCGTCGCCACCCGCAAATGGTCCGGCGAGCGCCTGGGCGAATGGCTGCAAATGCGCCTCTACCAGCACTTCGGCGAAGGCTGGTGGAAGCAAAACCGCATGTATCGCTTTGAGGCGTGGCAGGAATATGACTGGGTGCTGCCGCCCATGCTGACGCTGGAAGTGTCCAGAGAGGAAAAAGCGCCGGAAGGCGCACACATCCTGCGCTTCCCGGTCAAGCGCCACAAAATCAGCGCGATTGAATATGGCGATATGGTGGCGGTGGAAAATTTCATCGTGCAAAAGGTGGATAAAGAGCGTAATACCGTCCTGCTGGCGCTTGGTCAGGGGTCGAACAGCACCACCCGCGCCTGCGAGATCGAAATTCATGGGATTGATTTTGAGCGCGATGCCTACTACCGCGGCGAAGTGGTGGAGAGCATCGTGGGGCGGGTGTGGAAAAGCCGCAGCGAACAACTGACGGCCGCCGTACAGGCGCTAAACCCGGATTTCGATTTTCATGAACGGCTGATTCCGGTGCAGCAGATGAAGCTGCCCAACCCGCTGTTTCACTATGCGGCGCTGCTGGAAGAAACGGTGGAAGGCACGCTGTGCACCATCCACGGCGATTTGCACCCCGGCAATATTCTGGTGGGGCCCGGCGAAAGTGCCCTGCTGATCGACTTCGGGCGCACGCGCGAAGGCCATACCCTGTTCGACTGGGCGACGCTGGAGATTAGCCTGCTGGCGGATTATGTGCTGCCGGTGTTCGGCGACGACTGGAACGCCGCCCGCCGGGTGATCGAAGCGCTGGTGGCGCTGAATCGCTCGGAGACGCGCATCAACGCCACGCCGGATACCGGCGACGCGCTGCGGGCCATCGTGGCGCTGCGCGAAATTGTGGATGAATGCCTGGCCGTCTTCGGCAACCGCGCCGAATACTACATGGCGCTGGCCTTTTGCAGCCTGCGGGCCGTCACCTGGGAAACGCTGTCGCTGCCGGGGCGGCGGCTGATGTTCCTGGTGGCGGCGCTGGCGACGCACGAATATTTGCATCGCCAGCCGCCGGAAGCCAGCAGCGGGCGCACCTCCACGCCGGATGCCACCGACTTCATGAGCCGCAGCAACGAGAACAGTTAGAGCTTCGCCAGCACCGCCTCGGTAAATTCGGTGGTGCTGGCCGCACCTTCATCGCGCCGGGCAATATCGGCCGTCCGCAGGCCATCGGCCAGCACCGCGTCCACCGCCGCTTCGACGGCCGCCGCTTCCGTTTCCAGTTGCAGGCTGTAGCGCAGCAGCATCGCCGCGCTGAGAATGGTGCCGATGGGGTTGGCGATACCCTTGCCGGCAATATCCGGCGCGGAGCCATGCACCGGCTCGTACAGCCCGAAGCTGGTAGCCCCCAGGCTGGCGGAGGGCAGCATCCCCAGGCTGCCGGCCAGCACCGAGGCTTCATCGCTCAAAATGTCGCCGAACATATTCTCCGCCAGGATCACATCAAAGCTGGCCGGGCGCGTCAGCAGGTGCATGGCGCAGGCATCCACCAGCACATGCTCCAGTTGCACATCGCTGTATTCTTCATGCACTTTGATGACAGTGCTGCGCCACAGGCGCATGGAGGCCAGCACATTGGCCTTATCGACGGAGGCCAGTTTTTTACGCCGCCGCTGCGCCGCCCGGAAGGCCACATTGGCCACGCGCTCAATCTCCGGGCGGGTGTACAGCAGCGTATCATAGGCTTCGTCGCCGGTGCCCATCTCTTTGCGCGGGCCAAAATACAGCCCGCCGGTCAGTTCGCGCACGAACAGCAAATCCACGCCCACCAGCAAATCCGGGCGCAGCGGCACATGCTGCGCCAGCGCCGGGTAGGTGCGCACCGGGCGCAAATTGGCGAACAGTTCAAAATGTTTGCGCAGGGCCAGCAGCCCGCGCTCCGGGCGGTCGGTCGCCGAGGGGTTATCCCACTGCGGGCCGCCCACCGCCGCCAGCAAAATCGCGTCGGCTTCTTCGCCGGCTTTACGGGTGGCCTCCGGGAAGGAACTGCCCGCTTTATCAATGGCGCTGCCGCCAATGAGTTCTTCTCGATAGCTGAACTGATGACCGTAGCGCTGGGCCACACGATCCAGCACGCGCAGGGCCGCGGCCATCACTTCCGGGCCGATGCCGTCACCAGGCAGCACCATCAAACTGGCTTTCATGTTTTTCCCCATTCTCTGTACAGTTGCCGGGCAGCTACCCGGCGCTCAACACAAACGCCGCCTTACACCAGCCGCGGCGGCGCAGCCACGGTTTTTGCATCGCGCACATTGCCCGTATTCAGCGTGCCGGCCGGCTCGAACAGCAGCACCTGCACTTCCTCCGCGGCCACCGGGCAGTGTTCTACCCCGCGCGGGATGATGATGAATTCGCCGGCCGTCAGCACCACGTCGCCGTCGCGCAGGCGCATGGTGAACTGCCCGCTGACCACCAGAAACAGCTCATCTTCATGTTCATGGTGGTGCCAGACAAATTCTCCCTGAAATTTGACCAGCTTCACCTGCATATCCTGCACCTCGCCCACGATGCGCGGGTGCCAGTGGTCGCTGAAGGCGGCGAATTTTTCCGCCAGGTTCACTTTTGGCAGCGGCATGGGCTAATCTCCCGGGGCCGCGGCGACATCAACCATGCCTTCGGCCAGGCGCACGCCGTATTCCACGCTGTCCACCAGCGCCAGCCAGCTTGCCCGGATGATGTTGGTGCCCGCGCCCACCGTACTCCAGCGCCGGGTGCCGCACTGCGTATCGATCAGGACGCGGGTGGTGGCGGCGGTGGCATTCTGGCTGTCCAGGATACGCACCTTGTAATCCACCAGTTGAAAATCGGTGATCTGCGGGTAACGGCCCACCAGGGCTTTCCGCAGCGCCAGGTCCAGGGCATTCACGGGGCCATTGCCTTCGGCGGCGGTGTGGATGATGTCGCCGTGGACATCGACCTTGACCATGGCTTCGGCGATGTGGCCGCGGCCGCGCCGGTCTTCCACGATCACGGTAAAATCAATCAGCGTGAACAGCGGCGTATAATCCGGCCGGGCGCGGTGCATCCGTATGGCCACCGAAGCCTCGGCTCCTTCAAACACGTAGCCTTCACTTTCAAGCTGTTTGATCTCCTCCAGCACCTGCACCGCTTCTTCGTGGCTCACATCCAGCCCCATTTCTTCGGCTTTGCTCAGCAGGTTGCCGCGCCCGGACAGATCCGAGACCAGCACGCGCATTTCATTGCCCACCAGGGTCGGGTCGATGTGCTGGTAGCTGTCCACATTGCGGCGGATGGCGGCCACATGAATACCCCCCTTGTGAGCAAACGCGCTCTTGCCCACATACGCCAGATGATGATCCGGCGCGAGATTGGCAATTTCGGCCACGCTGCGCGACACATGCGCCAGCGTCCGCAGGGTGGCGGCATCCGGCAGGCAGGGCAGCCCCATTTTCAACTGCAAATCCGGGATGATGCTGCACAGGTTGGCATTGCCACAGCGCTCGCCGTAGCCATTGATCGTCCCCTGGATGTGCGTGGCCCCGGCCTGCACCGCCGCCAGCGAATTGGCTACCGCCAGTTCGCCATCGTTATGGGTGTGGATGCCGATGGTGATGTGCGGGAAAGCCTGGCGCACCTGCCGCACCAGCGCTTCCACCTCCCAGGGCATGGAGCCGCCGTTGGTATCGCACAGCACGATCACATCTGCGCCGCCGTCCACCGCCGCTTTCAGCGTGTCGAAGCCATATTCCAGGTCCAGCTTCGTGCCATCAAAGAAGTGTTCGGCATCATAGATCACTTCTTTGCCCAGGCCCTTCAGCCAGGCGATGCTCGCGCGGATCATGCGTAAATTTTCGTCCGGCGTGGTTTGCAGCACATCCACCACGTGCAGCATCGAGGTCTTGCCGACCACCGTCACCACCGGGGTCTGTGCCTCCACCAGCGCGCGGATGTTCTCATCGGTGGCGGGGTCGCTGTTTTTGCGGCAGGTGGAGCCAAAGGCGGCCAGGCGGGCGTGCTTCAGCGACAGATGGCGGGCCTGCTCAAAATAGGCGGCATCTTTGGGGTTAGACCCCGGCCAGCCGCCTTCGATATAGGCCACCCCCAGGTCATCCAGCAGCCGGGTGATTTTGAGCTTATCGGCGACGGACAGCGAGATGCCTTCGCGCTGCGTGCCGTCGCGCAGCGTGGTATCGTAGATGGCGACGCGGGTCATGGGTGCTTCTCCCTGTGGTAGTGCCCTGCCCCGCCGGCGGGACAGGGATCGGCTATCAGGCGTGGGCGGTGGTCAGCACACGCGGGGCATGGGCGGCTTCATACGCGCCGATGTCCTGTTCCAGACCGAGCAAAAAGCCAAGCTGATCGACCCCGTTGAGCAGGCAATATTTGCTGAAGGGATCAATGGGGAACGTGACCGTGCGCCCGTCGGGCAGCGTCAGCGTTTGCGTGGCCAGGTCAATGGTGACGCTGGTGGCGGGGTCTTCCTGCGCCAGGCTCAAAAGCTGCTGCTGCGTGGCCACATCCACGATGATGGGCAGCAGCCCGTTTTTGAGGGCATTATTGCGAAAAATATCGGCAAAATAGGTGCTGACGACGGCCTGAATGCCCGCGCCGAGCAGCGCCCAGGGGGCATGTTCGCGGGAACTGCCGCAGCCGAAATTGTTGCCGGCAATCAGCACGCTCGCGCCCTGGTATTCCGGCCGATTCAACACAAAATCCGGCTTCGGGCTGCCATCGCCGGCATAGCGCCAGTCGTAAAAGGCGGCTTTGCCCAGGCCATCTTTGTCGGTGGTCTTCAGGTAACGCGCCGGGATAATCTGGTCGGTGTCAATATCATTGATCGGCAGGGGCATAATGCGCCCGCTGACGCTGGTAAGGGGTTCCATGATCGCTTTTATCCTTGTCCACGGGCGCAGCCACGCCGCGCCCGGCATATGTCTGATTCAGGCTGCGGGGTGAGGTCGGGTCAGGCCATTTCCGGCACGAACATGTCGCGCGGGTCGGTGATGCGGCCGTTAACCGCCGCCGCAACCGCCGTCAGCGGGCTGGCGAGGAACGTCCGGCCGCCCTTGCCCTGCCGGCCTTCAAAGTTGCGGTTGCTGGTGCTCACGGCATACTGCCCCGGCTCAAGCTGGTCGCCGTTCATGGCGATACACATGGAGCAGCCGGCTTCGCGCCAGTCCGCCCCGGCCGCCCGGAAAATATCGTGCAGGCCTTCGGCCTCCGCCTGTTTCTTCACCTGCTGCGAGCCAGGCACCACCATCATCCGCACGCCCTCGGCCACTTTGCGCCCCTTAATCATGCTGGCCGCCAGGCGCAGATCGCTAATGCGGGAATTGGTGCAGCTCCCCACGAAGACCACATCCACTTTTTGGCCCAGCAGCGGCTGGTTGGGTTGCAGCCCCATGTAGGTGAGCGCTTTGTCCAGGGCCATTTTTTCGCTCACGTCGCCCAGTTGCGCCGGGTCGGGCACACGGCCGGTGATGGGCATCCCCATGCCGGGGTTGGTGCCGTAGGTAATCATCGGGATGAGGTCACTGGCATGAAGCACCACTTCATCGTCGAAGGTTGCCCCGTCGTCGGTGGGCAGGTTGCGCCAGGCGGCCAGCGCTTCTTCCCACGCCTCGCCGGCAGGGGCATAGGGACGGCCGGCCACATATTCAAAGGTGGTGTCATCCGGCGCGACCATGCCGGCGCGGGCCCCGCCTTCGATGGACATGTTGCAAATGGTCATGCGGCCTTCCATGCTCAGGCTGCGGATGGCTTCGCCCATGTATTCAAAGACGTAGCCGGTGCCGCCGCCGACACCAATTTTGGCGATGATGGCCAGGATAATATCTTTAGCCACCACGCCGGCCGCCAGCCGGCCATCCACCCGCACCGCCATCGTCTTCGGCCGATACTGCATCAGCGTTTGCGTGGCCAGCACATGCCCCACTTCGCTGGTGCCAATGCCGAAGGCCAGCGCCCCGAATGCGCCATGCGTGCTGGTGTGGCTGTCGCCGCAGACGATGGTCATGCCGGGCTGCGTCAGCCCCTGCTCCGGCCCGATGACATGCACAATCCCCTGATTGGCCGTCCCCAGGGCATACAGCGGAATGCCATAGTCCTGGCAGTTGCGCGTGAACTGGTCAAGCTGCTTTTGCGCCTGGCTGTCCGTCACCGGGATGATGCCCAGGGCATTACGCGGCGTGGTGGGCGTGCTGTGATCCATGGTGCCCAGGGTTTTATCCGGGCGGCGCACATGCAGCCCTTTTTCGCGCAGCAGCGTAAAGGCCTGCGGCGAAGTCACCTCATGCACCAGGTGCAGGTCAATATACAGCACGGCCGGGGTGTCGGCCGTCTGCGGTTTGACGATATGGTTATTCCAGACTTTCTCAAACAGTGTTTGCGGCATGGTTTTTCCTCATCCCCGTGCTGGTTTGCTACATAAGACCCGTTCATGAAGGTTAAAAAGCGCTACTTATTCAGCATTTTTTGCACCTGCGCCACCACTTCCACCGGGTTGGGAAGCCGGGCTTCCCACAGGGCGGCCACATTGAGACGCAGGCCCGGCAGTTGCGCGGTGGTGTAGTTCCCCTGTGCGTCTTCTGGCTGCCGAACATAGATATTGTGCTCATTCAGGCGATAAAAGCGGCATTCATCCCGCAGAGGATCAACGATCCAGTATTCGGTCACGCCGCCCTTTTCGTATTCGCTGAATTTTTCCCCATGATCGACACTGACGCTGCCCGGTGACACCACTTCGATGCAGATGTCGGCCGGGCCATCCAGAAACGTTTCTGTCAGCCGGGCTTTATCATTGTTGTGAAGCACAACCAACAAATCCGGTTCGCGGCGGCACTCTGGCACGGCGGGCAGCCGCATCACAAAAGGTTCACCCCGCACCTGACCGATGGGATTGAACGCAAAGTAAATCCGCAGCAGATCACGCAGATAATCCCGAATATTCTCATGCCGTAAGCCAACTGGTGCCATTTTGTACACGACTCCTGCCACCCATTCGCAGCCCGGTTCAGCGTATTTCTCCATATAGACCTCTGCGCTTACATTGGCCGCGAGGATCGTCAGGCTGTCGCTGGCAACGATCATTCCGGGAGCAAGCATGGTGTCAGTCATAACGCACCTCTTGAGCCGTTTCAGGGTGGCGGGTATCGGGCCATCGCGGCGGGGGGCCGGAGCGCTCCGCCCCCCCGGCCATCCTGCTATTCGTTTCTGGCGGTGGTAATGCCCACCGTGGCCGAATCCCCTTCCGGCTGAATGTCCGCCAGACCCAGGCCGGCGATCATGCGGTTCAGCGCGGCCATATAGGCCTTCACGCTGGCCACGACAATATCGGCATCTGCGCCGTAGCCGCCAAAGGAGCGCGGGCTGTCCGGCGGGCTGATGCGTACCGTCACTTCGCCCAGGGCATCAATGCCTTCGGTGACGCTGTGGACGCTGTATTCCAGCAGCACATTGGGCGCTTTGACGATGGCATCCACCGCCCGGTAGGAAGCATCCACCGGGCCCGCCCCCACCGCCGCCTGGATGACGCTGCCGCCGTCCGGCGTGGACACGCGCACGGTGGCGGTGGGCAGTCCCATCGTGCCGCACGTCACCTGAATATCGCTCAGGCTGAAAAATTCCTGCGGTTTGTGGAATTCATCGGCGATGAGGGCTTCCAGGTCGGCATCGGTGACGGTCTTTTTGCTATCCGCCAGGTGCTTAAAGCGATTAAACACCTGGTTCAGCGCATCCCCTTCGATTTTGTAGCCCAGTTCTTCCAGGCGCTTCTTCAGCGCATGGCGGCCGCTGTGCTTGCCCAGCACCAGGCGGCTTTGCGTCAGGCCCACGCTCTCCGGGGTCATGATCTCAAAATTCTGGGCATCCTTCAGCACGCCATCCTGGTGAATGCCGGATTCGTGGGCGAAGGCATTCGCGCCGACGAT
>JALOOI010000093.1 GCA_025454495.1 Anaerolineae bacterium | reverse complement strand
CCAGATCACTGTGTTCTAAACCGGGCACAGGCAGCGCTTTCAACTGACCATCGAGCAATTCAAAGCGTTGATCGGGGTAGCTGGCTTCCAGCGACAGCAGATCCGCGCCGGTGAGATCGGTACGGGCCAGCAGGGCCGCCAGCGCGGAGGCGGGATCGGCCGGCGCGGGCGCGGGATCGGCTGGCATGGGCGCGGGATCGGATTGTACCATGCGCCGGGGCAAAAAAGGCCCGCTGCCACAGCGCCAGGTTCAGCAGCCGGAAGATGACTTCTTCCTGTTTTTGCTGCCCGCTGAAGTGCGCCCGGAGCAGCTCTGCCAGCGCCGCCGGCTGAAAATAGGGCCGCAGCGGCGAGGCGGCATCCAGCAGCACGGCCTGAAGGCGCTCTTTGAGGGTGGTGGTAAACCAGCCGCGAATGGGCGTGCTGAAGGGCTGTTTGGGGCGCTGGAGGGCAAACTCTGGCAGGTGGGGGCGCAGCGCGGCCCGCAGCAGATACTTGTTGCCGCGCAGCAGCAGCGGGGCCGGCAGGCGGGCCGCCAGCGCGAACAGCGCCGGGTCGAAGAAGGGCACCCGCGCTTCCAGCGAATGGGCCATGGTCACTTTGTCCTGGGAGAGCAGCGCATTGCCGGTGAGCCAGGTGTTGATGACCAGCGCCTGGGCGGTGTGGGCCGGGCTGGCCTGCTGGCTGTCGGCCAGCAGCGCGGCATACACGCGCTCTTTGTGCTGCGCCGTGTGCCAGGCGGCCTTCAGGTCGGCGCTGTACAGGCGTTCCCGCAGCGCAGCGCTGAACACCATGCCCTCGTAGGACTGCATTCGCAGCAGGCCCTGGGCCGGCGGCAGCAGCGCCTGGTGCAGCCGGGGTAAATAGGTGGGCAGCGCCCCGATGAGGCGGTAACGTTTGAAGGCCGGGTAAAATTGTTCCAGCCAGCCCAGCCCGGCCGCCAGCGCCGCCGTGCCCGGCCGCCCCTGCCAGGCCGCCTGGCGGCGCAGCAGCGCCGGAATGGCCCGGTGATGCAGGTAGCCGCCGAACAATTCATCGCCGCCCAGGCCGGTGAGCACCACTTTCACCTGCTGCGCGGTCATTTCGGCCAGCAGCAGCATGGACACGGCCGAAGGATTGGCGTTGGGTTCGTCGTGCGCCAGGGCATAGCGTTCCAGCCCGGCCCACCAGTCCGCCGCGGTGATGATGCGCTCATGATGCTGTGCGCCGGCGTGGGCGGCCATGCGCCGGGCGTGCGCCAGCTCATTATCCGGCACGTCGCCGGCAAAGCCCACGGTGTACGTTTGCACCGGCCGCGCCAGTTCCGCCTGCATCAGCGCCAGCACCGCCGCCGAATCGATGCCGCCGCTGAGGAACAGGCCCAGGGGAACATCGCTGCGCAGGTGCAGCCGCACAGCTTCGCGCAGGGACTGGCGAATGTGTTCGATGAGCGCGGCCTCGTCGGCGGGCAGCGGCGGGGTGTCGGCGGCGGGCCCAAAATCGCGCCCGAACTGCCAGTAACGGGTGCTGTGCGTGGTGCCCCGTTCGGCCACCAGCACATGGCCGGGCATGAGCCGGCGCACGCCCTCAAACAGGGTGGCTTCGCCCAGGGGATAGCCAAAGCTGAGGTAGGTATCCAGCGCGGCGCTGTTGAAGGCGGGCGTAAGGTCGCCGGGGGCGAACAGCGCTTTGGCCTCGCTGGCGAAGTGCAGCCGGCCGTCGCGCTCGCACAGGTACAGCGGCTTCATGCCGATGTGATCCACCGCCAGCACCAGCCGTTCCCGCGGGCCGTCCCACAGGGCAAAGGCGTACATGCCGCGCAGGTGCCGGAACAAATCCAGCCCGTACTGCTCATACAGATGCAGCAGCGTTTCGCCGTCGCCGTCCGTCCGCAGGGTGTGCCCGGCCGCCCGCAGCGCCGTTTGCAGTTCGCGGTAATTGTAAATTTCGCCGTTGAAGACCAGCGCCAGGCGGCCATCTTCGTTGTACAGCGGCTGGTCGCTGCCGGCCACATCAATGATGCTCAGGCGGCGCATTCCCATGCTCAGCGAGGGCGCGTTAAAGAAGCCGTCGCCATCCGGCCCGCGATGCCGGATGCTGGCCGTCATCGCCCGCACGTGGGCGGGGTTCACCCGCTGCCGGCCGGTCAGGTCAAAAATGCCACAGATGCCACACATGAGAATGTTCGCTGCCCCCGGTGCCTGCGATTGAAATCGGCCGGCATGATAGCACGCCCCGGCGCGGCGGCGGAAGGGCACCATAACCGGCGATTTTAACACAGAGGCACAGCGCCACGGAGGAAAATCAACCAGGCCGCGGGTGAGATGAGACGGCGTGCTGCCCCTGGTGCCTGCGGTTGAAATCGGCCGGCATGATAGCACGCCCCGGCGCGGCGGCGGCCGGCTGTTACCGGGTGGTGAGGCTGCGCCCGCGCTGCCACCAGCGCAGAACCACGCCGCCCCCCGGCAGCGCGGCCAGCACCTGCGCCAGCAGCCCCCGGTCATCATCGGTCAGGCCGCCGCCGTAGACGAGGGCCAGCCCGTACACCACCAGCCCGGCCGCCCCGCCCACCAGGGGATGCAGGGCCCCGCCGAGCAGCATGGCCAGCGCGGCCGCCCCCCCGGCCGCGAGCACCCGCAGCAGCCCCGGCATCATCTGCGCTCCCGGCCACCCGGCCGCCTGGAAGCGGTTGAACAGCAGCACCAGCACCAGCGCTTCCGCCAGCACCGAGGCCACGGCCGCCCCCCGCGGGTCGCGCAGGGTGAACAGAAACAGCCCGTTCAGCAGGATATTCAGCAGCAGCCCGGCCGCCCGCAGCGCCACCACCTGCCGCTGCCGATTTTGCACCTGCAGGGCCTGCACCAGCACATTCCCCACCATGGCCAGCAGCGTATACCAGATGAGCAGGCGCAGGATGCCGCCGGAGGGCGCATAATCGGCCCGGAACAGCAGCCCGATGAGGACATCGGCATAGATGCTCAGCAGCAGCGTCACCGGCAGGCTGACGATGAGGACGAAGCGCAGCAGCGTGGCCGTGAGGCGGCCAAAGGCGCTCTGGCGGCCATCGCCAAAAGTGCGCGACATCAACGGAAACAGGGCGATCAACACGGTGGAATTGAGCACTTCCACCACGCCAAAATGGATGGTAAACGCCGGACTCATGTAGCCGGTGCTGCGCTCGCCGATGATGCCGGTCATCATCAGTTTATCGGCGTGCTGGTAGGCCTGCACCAGCAGCGCATTGAGGGCCAGCGGGGCCGCGTGCCACAGCATGGTGCCCGCCAGCGCCCGATCCAGCGGCAGGGCGGGGCGCTGCTTCAGCCGCAGGTTGGCCCCCCACAGCAGCAGCGAGCGCACCACGCCGGTGAACAGCGTCGCCAGGTACACCCCGGCCAGCCCCCAGCCCGCGCCCAGGGCCAGCGCGGCCAGCGCTACCCGCAGCGCGATATGCACCACCTCCACGCTGGCGGTGATGGTCATGCGTTCCTGCGCCAGCAGCAAATCGCTGCCCATGCTGCCAAAAATGTCGATCAACAGGCTGAGGCCGCCCACCGCCGCGCAGGCCACAATCACCGGGCTGTAACCGCCGGCCAGCGCCAGCCCCACCACGCTGAGATAGGCCAGCAGCGCCAGCCCGGTTTGCAAAAACAGGATGGCCGTCCAGTAACGGCCGATCTCGGCCGGGCGGCGGGCCACGTCGCGGATGAGGATGACCCCCAGGCCAAAATTGACGATGGGCGCGGTGATGGCCATCAGGGAGACGACGGTGCTGTAAACGCCGGTTTCGGTGGGGCCCAGCCAGTTAAACAGGACAATTTGCCACAGGAACAGCGCCCCCTTGCTCAGGACGCTGGCCAGCATCAGGGCCAGGGCGTTACGGGTGGCGCGGCGGGCACCGGTGGTTGCGGTGGGGGTTGGGGCAGTCATGCAGGGGGTGCCGGCAGGCAGCCGGCGCGGCAGCTCAGGCGGGCTGGAAGCTGAGTTGCAGCGTTAAATTGCCCAGTTGAATTTCGTCGCCATCTTTTACGCGGCGCGTTTCGCCGGGGTTCAGTTTGTGCCCGTTAACGTGGGTGCCATTGCGGCTGCCCAGGTCCACCAGTTCCAGATACTCACCGCTGCGGCGCAAAATGGCATGGCGGCGGCTGAGGCCCAGGCGGTAAGCGCCGTAGCGCGTCATATCAATTTCGGGGGTGTAGCTGGTCACATTATCGCTGCGACCGATAATCATATCGCCGCGCACATCCAGCACCATGGGCGTGGTGGATTCCAGCACATCCAGCCGCAGCAGCATTCCGGCCGGGAACGGCATATCGGGGCTGTCGGTGGTATGGGTGCGGGCGGCGCGTTCCAGGCGCTGCTGCCCCAGGGCCATTTCGACGGCTTCGCGGGCGGCTTTTTTCAGGTCGTGGGTGGTGTTCTCCGGGCCTTCGTCGCCGGCGGCCATCATGGGCATGGTATCGCTGATGACCCCGGCATCGCGCAGCAGGCGCAGCGCCTTCTCCGCGTGGGTACGCAGGTCGCCGGTGGTGCTGCCGGTGGGCTGGCGCGGCTCCGGGGACGATGACGGCAGGGTATCCGGTGACAGGGTGCTGTTATCGGGCGGAATTTTTTCGTCAGTCATCAGGCTAACTCTGTCTATGCACAGATACTAAAAGGCATTGTACCAGAGTCGTGCTGGAGCCACAATAAGCGGCGGGTTTCTATTCTGTGACAATGCCCGGCACCGGGCCGGCCGGGCAGCAGGCCGGCCGGCTGCGGTCGTGCAAATCCGCCCATGTGCGATTACAATAGGCGCGTTGACGAGCGATTTTATGTGCCGGGGCACAGCCTGGCTGTGCCTGCCTAACCAGAGGATATTATGCGCGAAATTACCGTGGCCATCGTCCAGATGAAACCCCGCACCGGCGAACCAGAAGAGAACCTGGTGAAGATGTCGGAGATGATTTCCAAAATCGCGTCGCAGCAGCGCGTTGACCTGATCGTGTTCCCGGAATTGATTACCAGCGGCAACGAACTGGGGGTGCGTTTTACCGAAGTGGCCCAGCGCGTGCCCGGCCCCACCGTCAACCTCATCGCGCAGCGGGCTAACGACTACGGCATTTACGTCGCTTTTGGCATGGTGACGAAAGAAAAGGTCGAATCCGTGCTGTACAATTCGGCGGTGCTGGTGGGGCCGGATGGTGAGCTGATCGAAGTGTATAACAAGGTGCATCTGCGCGGCGAAGAACGGATGGCCTTCCGCGAAGGCTATCGCCTGCCGGTGGCCGAAACGGAAATTGGCAATATCGGCCTCATGATCGGCTATGACCTGGCCTACCCGGAAGTGGCCCGCTGCATGGCCATGGACGGGGCCGACCTGGTGTGCTGCCTGGCGAACTGGGAGGCGGCGGATATTGATGAGTGGAAAACCTACCTGCGCTCCCGCGCTTACGAAAATTCGCTCTTCATCGCCGGGGCCAACCGGGTGGGCGAAGATGTGACGCTGAGCTATGGCGGCGAGAGCATGGTGATTGGCCCGCGCGGGGAAATTTTCGCCTCGCTGGCGGATGAAACTGACCGCGATACCGGCGCACCGCTGGAAGGCTTCGCCGTGGCCCGGATTGACCTGGAAGAGGTGCGGAAGAACCGCGAAGAATTCCAGTTCATCCAGACGCGCCAGCCGGCCGTGTATCGCAGCATTGTGAAGAAGTATTAGGACGGTGGCGGTGAAGCGTTTTGCCTGGTTAAGCCTGCTGCTGGCCGCCGGGGTGGTGGTCGCGGCCGGGGTTGGGGTGCTGCTCAACCGGCCGCCAGGGCCGGCCGGGCCCTACACGCCGTCCGGCGCGGATGTGGTGCAGATGGTGTTTGGCCCCAACGCCACGCGGCCGCATCTCGTCACCCGCGGGGGCGGGCTGTACCTGGCGGCGGCGGACGGCTGGCAGCGGGCGCTGCCGGCGGAAACCGTGTATGACCTGTACAGCGAATTTAATGGCACGCTGTACGCCGGCACCGCCACCGGGCTGCTGCGCCTGCGTGATGGCGCATGGCAGGTGGTGCCGGGCATCCCGCCCACGCAGGACGTGGAAGCCATGCATGGCTTTGTGTTTGCCATGGGGGTGGTGGATGGGGTGCAGCGGGCCACCCAGGGCGCGGCGGAAGATACGTCGTGGCGCAGACTGACCATGCCCGCCCCGGCGGCCACCTCACGCGGGTTCGTCATGCTCGGCGACCACAGCCACGTGACGCTGAATGATGGGCCGGTGCTGACCCATGACATGGGCTTAAGCTGGGAGCGGGTGGCCGCGCCGGAGCCGGTGCGCCTGGCCGCCGCCGATGACCAGGGCCGGCTGCTGGCCGTCACGGATGGCGGGCTGTACCGCTGGAATTACCAGGATGCCACCTGGACGGCGCTGGCCGACCTGCCCAACGGGGTGCCGCCCATCGCGCTGCATCTGTTCGGCGGGGCGCTGTATGCCCTGGCGGATGTGCGCCTGTTCCGGCTGCATGATGGCGTGTGGGAACAGGTCATCGTGGCCGGCGACCCCGGCCGGGCGTTAACGGCGCTGGCCGTCCACCGGCGCGACGCGCTGTGGGTGGCGGATGCCGTTACCGGGCTGCTGTGGCGCAGCAGTGACCCCGCCCTGCAAACCTGGGAACTGCTGTCGTTTACGCCGGGCAGCTAAGCCGGCCTGGCGCTAACCCTGGTTGGCCAGCCGGGCATCGCCGGGGGCCACCTGGTAAATGGCCCCCCAGGGCAGGTAATGGGTAAATTCCGCATCCTCCTGCACCAGATTCCCGTTCATATCGTAAATTTTGCGGTACACCGTCACATCCGCGCCTTCGGCCGCATAATCCACCTGCACAATTTCGCCCGGCTTTAGCTCGCTGTTGGCTTCAAAGCGGGTGGGCAGCGGCGGCACCAGGCTCTTGATGACCGCCTGCTCAATTTCGGCGTTCCAGTGTTTGGTGCTGTAGAAGCGAAATTGCAGCGCATCCTCCGCCGGGTACACCGAAACTTCGATCAGCAGGTGGTAGGGCGTGTTGTTCTGAAAGCGAAAATCGCGCTCTGGCTGCCAGATAGCCGCATCCAGCCCCGGCGGGAAGCCGCGCTGTTCATAATAGCCCACGCGGTAGCCGTGGGAATTGCGCTCGGTGATGGCAAAGCCGCCGGTGAAGGCCGCCCGGTAGGCCGTGGTGCTCACCTGGCACGCGCCGCCGCCATAGCCCAGGGTGGTGCGCCCGCCGAAGATCACTTTATCTTCCAGAAAACCCGTCTCCGGGCCGATGGGCCCCAGGAGGGTATTGAAGGAAAATTCTTCGCCGGGGGCGATGATGAGGCCATCGAACTTGCTGGCGGAGAGGGCGATGTTGCTGCGGCGATTGGGCGCGGAGCCGGTGTAATACGTGGTCGATTCTGCCACCATCTGCGTGATGCCCAGTTCGGCCGCCGTCACCTGGTTATGGTAGGGCGGCAGGGTGTAATCGAACACCATGGGCACCACCCGGTTATCGGTCTGAAAGACGGCTTCTTCCATGCGCTTCAGCGTTTCTGGCACGTTCAGCGTGCGCCCGCTGAGCGACTGCTGGATCACTTCGAGCTGGCCGGTGCTGTCGTTGAAGTGAAACCGGCCGCTGCGGGGCGCGACGATGAGGCCGGGCGCGAGGGTATGCAGGTAGGCTTCAAAGGCCCGCATGTCAACGGACGTGCGATAGCTTTGCGTGCCATCGCCATTGTCCACCCGCGCCACCGTCAGCAGCGCCGCGATCTGGTCCGTGGTGGCCACCCAGGGCCCCAGGGGGCGGCCGGCTTCATCGGTGGCGGTCAGCGTCAGCGGCGCAGACAGGGCCGCCTGAATCTGTGCGGCGCTCTCGGTCACATTCCACACCTGCGGCGGCGTTTCGTGGATCACCAGCGGCAGTTCTACGCCGCTGTCCAGCCGCAGCACCGCCGCCCGCAGCAGCGCCAGGGTTGCGCCGGTATCCAGCGTGCGGCCGGTCTGGCCGTCGCGCCTGTCCAGCGAGCCGCCGTTCAGCGCCAGCGCCGCATTCACCGGCGGGCGGTTAATCTCGCCGGCGATGGTGTACAGCCAGTCGGCCGCCACGCCTTCATCATAAGTCAGCACCGGGGCCAGGCTGTGGCCGTTAAACCAGGTTTGCGCCTGTTCCACCAGGTTGCTCAGCAGGTTCGCGCCATGGCCGATGCTGGCGGCAGCCTGCACGGTGGCCGCCACATCAAACGTCACCCCCAGGTCGGCGGCCGTCATCTGCCACAGCCGGTCGCCATCGCGGAAGGTGAACACGGCCTCGGCGGGGTAGCTAAAACGCCCGGCCAGCAGCGTTTGCGCTTCCGGCGGTGTGAGGCCGCCCAGGGGCACCCCGTACACCGAGACACCGGGCATGATGCGCTCCGCATAGCGCATCTGGAAGGCCACCAGGAACAGCAGCAGCACCAGCGCCAGCAGCAGCGTGCCGCCCAGCAGCAGCAGCGGCAGCCGGATCAGCCAGGGGTTCAGCCAGGGACGCGCCGGGGCCGGCGCGGGCAGGGGTGTCGTCGTCATCCAGGAACCTCTTTCACAACCCGTCACAGCACAAAAGACCTGCCAGGATGCGGCCTATTGTAGCAGAAGCTGCGCCGGGGCCAAACGTGAAGCCAGAGGGGAACAGGGACAATGCAGCCGTGGCAGGGGTACGATGTCATCGTGCCCCTGCGACGATGTATCGCGGCCGGGAGGGGCACGAGGGGGCCGCCGGCCCGGCCGCGCGGGTTAAGCGTCGGCGGCGGCGGTCACTTTCAACTGGCCCACGCCACCTTCATACAGAATGACCAGCTTTTTATCTGCCAGTTCGTAGCCTTCGGTCTGGTAGAGTTTGCCGGACATAAATTCTTCTTTCAGCAGCCGGAAATGCGCCGGCACGCTCACCGAACCCAGGCCCTGCTCGGTGCTGAGCTGCACCGCGGCCCCGGCCGCCAGCACAATGTCCACCGACCCCACGCCGCCCTCAATCTTAATTTTGCCCGAAGCGCCGTCCGGGATGATGATCGTCACCTGGCCCACGCCGCCATCAATGTGGGTGGTGTAGGGGGCATCCACCGCCGGCAGGGTGAGGTGCATCGTGCCCACGCCGCTGTCGATGGAGAGCGCAGTCAGGTTCAGCCCGGTGAGATCGGCCGTGACCGGGCCCACGCCGCCATCAATCTCCAGGTTCAGCGGCACATCGGGGGTCAGCAGCACATCCCATTGCAATTCGCGGCTGTTCGTCAGCGCCCGGAAGCCCTGCCTGAGCGGGGCCGCGCTGATGCCTTCTGGCATTTTCTGCTCCAGTTCGATGTGTTTCACCGCGTCGCCATCCGCCCGAAAGACGATTTCGCCCACGTGCTTGAGGGTGGCATGAACCAGATACTCACTCGCGCCGGTGAAGGGGCGCACGGTGCCGCTGCCGACGGAGAAATGAATATCCACTTCGGCGCGGCTGACCCCGGCCTTCTCCAGGGTGTATTCGCTGGTTTTGATCTCTTCTTCGCCCGCCAGTGATTCCAGCAGACGCTTAAAACTTTCGCCCAGGCGGGAAAAATCGAACGACCATTCCACCTGGCGTTCATCGCTGCCCGGTGTGGGGGGGGTGTTTGGTGTTTCGGTCATGACCCGTCTCCGTGATAGCTGGTTACTATCGTGCTGTACGCGGCGACGGGTCATCCGGTTGCGGGGCTTAACGAATGGGGACGCGGGTGATGTCGCCACGGGTGCCCACATAGGCCGCCAGAATCCAGCCCACGCGCCCCTCATAGAGGACGTGATACCAGAAATCGCGGCCATCTTGCAGCGTGCGGCCGAGGATCGTCACCTGGCCGCCCCAGGGAATTTGCAAAATGCGCTGCGTGCGTTCACTGGGGCGCAGCCGCATATTCATCACCGAGCGCGTCACGCCGATCACGCCGGTATCGGCCGCATTGTCGATCTGGTCGAACAGGCTGCCCTGCACCGGCAGCACGGTCGGGTCGCCGGTGATCTGCAAATAGCGGCCAGAAATCCAGCCGAACTGGACGTTGTTGGTGGCGGGGTCGCCCACCTGGATGTAGTACCAGGTGTAAATGCCTTCGCTGAAGTTGCGGGCCAGCAGCGGGTAATCCTTGCCGGGGCGGGCCACATTGATGAGCGAGGCTCCCTTGTAGGGGCCGGTGCGCATGGCCAGGCCGCGCACGCCCACCACCTGTGCCACCGCCAGCGGCGCGGGCGTGGCCGAAGGCAGCGCGGTGCCGGGGTCTAAAAACCAGCTCAGTTGCAGCAGGGCCGCGCCGCTTTTGTCGTTATAATCCACGATGATGGTGTAATTGCCGCCCGCCAGCGTGACCGTGGCCACCTGGCCGATGAGGCCGGTATTGCCGAAGTTGTCCAGCACCGGGGTGCCATCAATGAACACCCGCGCCCCGTCGTCCACCGTGAGCGAAAATTTATACACCCCGGCGCTGATCTGGGCGGTGGTAGAAAAACGGGCTGACCAGTTATCCGGGTTGACTCCGGCGATGGCCACCCCGGCTCCATCGGTGGGGGCCCCGGTGCCCCAGTTGCGGTTCAGGCCGGTGGGGAACAGCGCCGTGGCCACCACGGGCCCGCTGAGATCGGCCGTGTTGTAGAACTGGCCCACCCAGTTGGTGCCAGAAAAAGTGCCGCCGCCGACCGGGGTGGGGGTGGGTGCGCCCGGCAGCAGCGTGGGCGTGGGTGTCTGGGCGCTGCCGATGCCCGCCATAAGGCACAGCAGCCCAAAAAGACCTGACCAGAATAACGGGTATCGTCGCATAAAACTGGCTCCCCTGGGCCCTGTAAGGCTGTTTCGCTTCATTATACCCGGTCTTTGCCGCCGGGTTAAATCCCGCCGCAGTACCGGCCGCGCCTCAGCCGGGGGCGGCCAGCAGCCGGGGCATCAGGCGATCCATCAACAGGGCGGTATCTTCAATGGACTGAAAATCATCGGCATAGGACAGCACATTCAACTGCGGGTCAAAGCTCCAGAAGCCGGCGGCATCGTACAAATACCGGATGTAGGTGTAGCAAATGCCCAGCACCACGCGGGAATAGACGCTGTAGGCCATCCACGGAAAAAAGAGGATCACGCCGCGCTCGTGCATGTACAGCACAATGCCCATGGTGGCATCCGGGTAATGCAGTTCCACATCAGCACCGGGGCCGGGCACCGGCTGTAAGTGCGGGTCCAGCCGCAGCAGGTGGCGGGCCAGGGCCCGCGGCTTAAGCTGGCGCACGGGCCAGAAGCGCTCCGGCTGCGCCCGATCCTGGCCATACTCATACAACCAGTCCATCATGGCCGGGGTCAGTTGGCCCGTTTTGGGCACATAGAGGTGAATTTCGTACATCTGCACCGGCAGACTGTCCCTTTCCGTGCGGGTGGCGGGCGGCCGCGCCGGCCCGCCGGTCGCGCCTTAACGAATGGGCACCGCGTTCAGATCGCCCTGGCGCACCTGGGTATAGCCGGCGAAGACCCAGCCAATGGTACCCTTCCACACCACCTGGTACCAGGAGTTATCCGCCACGCGCCCCACCACCGGCAGGAACGATCCCCAGGGAATACGGCCGGTCTGCGGCGAAATGGTGTTCGGCTCGCCGCGCAGGCGCATCCCCGCCCGCGTGACGATAATCACCCCCGTATCCGGGAAGCCGGGCGGAATGCCCACCAGCGTGGTGCTGCTGGTGACGGGCGCGTTAAATTCGTTGCCATCCACCGAGAGATAAAAGCCATAGGCCCAGGCGCGGCCGTTGCTCAGTTGCAGCAGGAACCAGCGGGCATTGGCATCGCGCCCCACCACGGCATAGGTCTGGCCGCGCAGAATGGCCCCCACCCGGTTCGCGCCCAGGGAAGGCGCATCGCGCACATTGAGCACCGCGGCCCGGACGACGGTGGCCCGCAGCGCCCCCGGCGGGATGGGCGGCAGCCCGGTCGGCGGCGGGTTGGTGGGCGTGGGCGAAGGCCCTTCGGTGGGCGTGGGGCCCACATTGAACGGCTGCCAGAAGAACTGCACCGCCGCGTTGCCCGTCAGCGCCACATAATCCACCCGAATATCACGGGTGCCGGCCGCAATTTGCACATCGGCGGTGGCCGTTTGCGGTGCGCCGGTGGGGGCCAGCCGGTCAATGATGACGGTGCCATCCACCGTGACGCGGATGCCCGCCTCGGCCACGGCCGTAAAGCGATACACCCCGGCGGCGGCGAAGTTTTGCAGCCCCGCCCAGCGCACGCTGAAGTTATCCGCATTGACGAAACCGGGCACCGGGCTGCCGGCCCCGTAATTAAAATTGATCTGGTTATCAATCCGGGTGAACACCGGATTACCGCTAAAATCGGCGGTGTTGAAGTAGGTGCCTGTCCATGTGGTGCCGAAGTCCTGGGCTTCCACCCGGCGCGTCTCCACACCGGCCAGCGCCAGCAGCAGCAGCGCCATGATGAACAGGGGCATTGACCAGCGCAAAGATTTCATGGGAGATTTCCTTCCCCGGCGAATTAGGACACCCCGCAGTATACCATTTTTGCGCCATGCTGCATCCCATTTGTCTGCCACTTCCAACACTGCGCCTGACGATTACCCGCCGCCGCAGATGCCATCTGGTCAATTTGGGGGGGTATGCTACAATCCCACTGGTTTACGCCGCAACGATAGACTACGAAAGATTAAACGCCATGCCCAATGCCAGCCCTGCCACCGCTTCTGCGCCGGCCCGCGCCGGTGCCACAGCGCTCACTCTGTCGGTCATCATCCCGTGTTACAACGAAAAACCGTACATCGAGAAAATTCTGCATCGCGTGATGTCGGTGGGGCTGGCGGATGAAATTTTGATCGTGGACGACGGTTCCACCGATGGCACGCGCGACATTTTACAGCGCCTGGAGGGCGAAGGGCTGCCGGGGGTACGCATCATTTACCATGAGCGCAACCAGGGCAAGGGGGCCGCGCTGGTGACGGGCTTTAAGGCGGCCACCGGCGATATTTACCTCATCCAGGATGCGGATGAAGAATATGACCCGCGCGAATACCCGGTGCTGCTGAAGCCCATCCACGAAGGCATCGCCACGGTGGTGTATGGCTCGCGCTTTCTGGGGGGGCCGCGCAAGGCGATGAACTTCTGGAATATGGTGGCCAACAAACTGCTGACGCTGACCACCAACATCCTGTATAACGCCATCCTCAGCGATATGGAAACCTGCTACAAAGTGTTCCGGTCGGATGTGGTGACGCAGATGACCATCCATGCCCGCGGCTTTGAATTTGAGCCGGAATTTACCGCCAAAGTGCTGAAGCAGGGGATTCGCGTGTACGAAGTGCCCATCTCCTACAACGGGCGCGAATGGCACGAGGGTAAAAAGATTCGCTGGACGGATGCGCCGATTGCGCTGTGGACGCTGGTGAAATATCGCTTTGTGGATTAGGGACGGCTTTCGGTCTGTGGGCGGGCTGCCGCGCGGGGTGCTGGCGGCGCTGCTGCTGACGCTGGCGCTGGCGGCGCTGCTGGTGACGGATGCCCTGCCGCTGCTGCGCGGGGGCGAGGTGTTCAACTGGCAGTGGCCCTATGTGCCGGCCTGGGTGGCGCAGCCGGCGCGGGTGCTGCTGCTGACGGGCGCGGTGGCGCTGTATGGGCTGGCGGCCGGGTGGTCGCTGCGGCGGCCCACGGCCCGCCTGGCGCTGCTGATCGCCTTTGTGGGCAGCGCCCTGCTGCCTTACGGCGTGGTGTGGCTGCGCCACAGTGACCCGCTGCTCGAACTTTTCCGCCGCACCATCTCCGGCGTGACCACCGGGCCGCACCTGCTGGCCGCCCGCATCGACTGGCAGAACCCGGCTGAATGGCAGGACTGGGTGGCCGTCATGGATGAATACCATGATCTGAGCGTTCACGCCGGGCAAAGCCCGCCGGGGCTGGTGCTGTTCTACGCCGGGCTGAATCAACTGCTGGCCTGGTCGCCGCCGCTGGCGCAGACGCTGTATACCGCGCTGCTGCCCGAACAATGCCACAATTCCAACCTGCTCAATTACACCCCGGCGGAATGGGCTTCGGCCTGGTTCGGGATGCTGATGCCGCTGTGGGCCGCGCTGACGGTGTTCCCGCTGTATCGCCTGGGGCGCAGCCTGGTGGCGGAGCCGGCCGGGCGGGGGGCGGCGCTGCTGTGGGCGCTGTTCCCGGCGGTGGCCATGATGTCGCCGTCGTGGAATGTGCTGTACCCGGCGGTGTGCATGGTGGCCTTCGGGCTGCTGCGGCGCGGGCTGCCGCGGCCGTCCGGCGCGGGGTATTTTAGCGTGGCCGGGCTGCTCACCGGCGCGCTCATCTTCGCCAATTTATCGGTGGTGCCGCTGGCGCTGCTGTTCGGCTTTTACACGCTGCTGCATTATATGGCCCATGAGCGCGGCCGGCGGCCCTGGCTGCGCCCGGTGCGTGTGGGGCTGTGGTACGGTGCGGGGGTGCTGCTGCTGCCGGGCCTGTACCTGCTGCTGACCGGTACCAGCCCGCTGGCCATTCTGGCGCGGGCCTTTGATACGCACCTGGACCTGGATCGGCCATATGGGCCGTGGATGTGGATGCATTTCTGGGAGTGGGCGCTGTTCGGCTGCCTGCCGGCGGTGCTGGTGTGGCTGGCCGGGCTGCGGCGCTCGTGGCCATGGTCGGGTTCGGGGTCGTGGTCGGGGCGGTCGCCGGGTTCGGGTTCGGGTGCTGCGGTGCTGCCGGCGGCGCTGGCGCTGACGCTGCTGGTGATGCTGGTGAGCAATACTGCCCGCGGCGAAACCGGGCGCGTGTGGCTGTTCTTCGCTCCCTTCGCGGTGCTGTGCGCCGGGCTGTGCCTGCGCCAGGCGGCCGCCCCGGCCGTCACGGCCTGGCGCGGGCTGCTGCTGGCCCAGGCGGCGCTGCTGCTGGCACTGGCGACTACGTGGGATGTGATGGCCGCGCCGGATTTGCGCCCCACCCCGCCGGCCCCGGCGGCTCATGCCGGCGTGATCCCGGCGCAGGTGCAGTTTGGCCAGACCGGGGACAGCCAGGTGTGGCAGCCGGCTGCCACGCGCTACCCGGCCACCTGCTGGCGACCGGGCGACATCGTGGGGGATACGGTGACGCTGGCGCTGCCGCCGGCGGCCGCTGCCGGTGACTGGTGGCTGAGCCTGAGCGCCTTCGCGGCCGTCACCGCGCCGCTCGACCGCCTGCCGGTGACGCTGCCGGATGGCACGGTGGATACGCAGACGGGCCTGGGGCCGGTGCCCGTGGCCCGCTGAGGCCGCCGGTCAGGGCAGTAAATCCAGCCCGAAGCTGCGATGCATAAAAATTTCCTGCGAACTGACGATCACGCTCTGGTCGGCCGGGGCCACTTTGTGATACTGGCGGTCGGCGTGCAGTTCCCAGGTGCCCTGGTTGTCCACCAGGCTGGTGGCCAGCACGCGCAGGATGCGCTTCCGCAGCCGTTCTTCCAGCACCGGGAACAGCACTTCCACCCGGTTATACAGGTTGCGGCGCATACAATCGGCGCTGCCCAGGTAAATGCGGGCTTCCGCCGGCGCATTCTGGAAGTAGTAAATGCGGCTGTGTTCCAAAAAGCGCCCCACAATGCTGGTCACGCGAATCTGGTCGCTTAAACCGGGCACGCCGGGGCGCAAACAGCACAGCCCGCGCACCAGCAAATCCACCTTTACGCCGGCCTGGGATGCCTGGTACAGCTTCTGGATCACCAGGTCTTCTTCAAGCTGGTTCATTTTGAAGATGAGGCGGGCGGGATGCCCGGCCTGCGCCGCTGCAATCTCCTGGTCGATGAGCGCCAGCAGCCCGCGCAGCATATGCTCCGGCGCGACCAGCAGGCGGTTATAGGTGGTGGCCGGGGCATAGCCGGTGAGCCGGTTGAACAGGCGTGTGGCATCATCGGCCAGTTGCGGGTTGCAGGTCAGCAGCGCCAGGTCGGTATACAGGCGGGCGGTGGAGGCGTTGTAGTTGCCGGTGCCCAGGTGCAAATAGCGGCGCACGCCGTCACTTTCGCGGCGCACCACCAGCGCGATTTTGGCATGGGTTTTCACCGGCAGTTCTTCCACGCCGTAAATGACGTGTACGCCCTTATCTTCCAGCGCCCGCGCCCATTCCAGGTTATTTTCTTCATCGAAGCGGGCTTTTAGCTCCACCAGCACCGTCACCTGGCGGTCATTGTCGCGGGCTTCCATGAGCGCCTGCACCACCGGCGAATTTTTGCCGGCGCGGTACAGCGTGGCCTTAATCGCCAGCACCTGCGGGTCGCGGGCGGCCTGGCGGAAGAAATCCGCCACCGGGTCAAACGAATCGTAGGGGTGGTGCAGCAGAATATCGCCGCGGCGGATGGCCGCGAAAATGCTGGTATCCACCAGCGGCTCCGGGATGCGCGGCGCAAAGGGGGGATATTTCAAATCCGGGCGATCCACGGCGGCCAGTTCAAACAGGTTGGCCAGCCCCAGGGTGCCTTCCACCCGGTACACCACTTCTTCATCCACCTCCAGGCCGTCCAGGATGCGGCGCAGCATTCGCGGGCTGATGGTGGTGGGCACAGCGACGCGCGTCACGGTGCCAAAACGGCGCTCGCGCACGCTCTGCTCGATGATGTCCATCACATCGACCGTCTCTAAATCTTCTTCGTCCTGCTCATGCTCATAATCAATATCAGCGTTCCGCAGCACGCGGAAGGGCGCGGCTTCCAGCACGTGCATTCCGGGGAACAGCAGCGATAAATTGTCCTGAATAACATCTTCCACCCACAGAAAGCGATAAGTGCCCGCCTCGGCCAGGCCGGCGTAACGCTGCATCACTTTTTCCAGGCGCACCAGGCGGGGCAGCACATCCGGCGTGGGAATTTTGATGCGGGCAAATTCCAGTTCGCCATCGTCGCTGGCGCGTTCCAGGTAAATGCCCAGGTTCAGGCTGAGGTTGGAGATAAAAGGGAAGGGCCGCGCATGATCCACCGCCAGCGGGGTGAGCACCGGGTAAATGACTTCTTCAAAATAGGCCCGCACGGCGGCGCGTTCCGCGGCCGTCAGGTCGTCCGGCTTCAGCAGCAGGATGCCCTCCAGCGCCAGTTTGGCCAGCAGGTCGCGCTTAATGCGCCGCTGCTCGGTATTCAGCCGGGTCACTTCATCGCGGATGAGGCGCACAAGCTGCGCCGGCGGGTGGCCATCCGGGCGGGAACTGCTGCCGCCGTGCTGCATTTTTTGCATGTGCGAGGCCACCCGCACCATAAAAAATTCGTCCATGTTGTTGCCCACAATGGCGACGAATTTCACCCGTTCCAGCAGGGGCACGCGCTCATCCTGGGCCAGCGCCAGCACCCGCCATTGAAATTGAATGTTGCTCAGTTCGCGGTTGATATACGTTTCGGTATTCAGTTCGGGCAGGCTGCTGATGCTCATAGGGTATCCGGTATCTATGGTAAGAATAGCTGAGATTGTAGCACGGTTTTACAGCGTGGCATTAACTGCCGGGGGGGATTGCAGCAACCGCTGCTGGCGTGCGGCTGGCCCGGAAAAATAACATTCCGGCGCAGCACCGCGGCGGCGGCCTGAAAATGGTGGCGCATGTGGTTGCGAATCTAAACTATCCGTGTCAAACTATCACGAATGCTAAAGACATTCATTGACAAATCAGACATCTCAAGGTTACATCAAGGACACAGCAACTTATGGATACCATTCGCTGGGGCATTGTGGGCACCGGTAAAATTGCACGTCAATTTGCAAAAGGGTTAGAGTTCGTGGAAGATGCCCGCCTGGTCGCAGTGGGTTCCCGCCAGGCAGAAACGGCCGCCGCCTTCGGCGAGCTGTTCCGGGTGCCACAGCAGTTTGCCTCCTATGAAGAACTGGTGGCCTGTGCCGATGTGGACGTGGTGTACATCGCCACGCCGCACACGCTGCATTATGAGCTGATGCGCCTGTGCCTGGAAGCCGGGAAGCATGTGCTGTGCGAAAAGCCCTTCACCCTGAATGCCCCCCAGGCGCGGGAGGTGGTGGCGCTGGCGCGGCGGCGGCGGCTGTTCCTGATGGAAGCGATGTGGATGCGCTTCATCCCGGCCGTCATTCAGGCGCGGCGCTGGATCACCACCGGCGCGATTGGCAATATCCGCCTCATCCAGGCCAGCCTGTGTTTTCGCGCTCCTTTTGACCAGGATCACCGGCTGTTTAACCCGCACCTGGGCGGCGGGGCGCTGCTGGATGCCGGCATTTACCCGCTGTCGCTGACGACGATGCTGATGGGGGCCATGCCCGACAGCATGATGAGCCGCGCCAGCCTGGGCACGACCGGGGTGGATGAGCATAATGTGCTGGTGCCCTCCTATAAAAGCGGGGCCATCGGGCTGCTGACCTCGGCCATTCGCACCTACCAGCCCATGACCGCGCTCATCGCCGGGGAGACGGGCACCATCACCCTGCACGAACCCTTCTACAAAGCGGAGCGCGTCACCCTCACCCGCCCCGGCCATTCCGAAGAAACGCGCTTCTTCCCGCACAAAGGCAACGGTTACGAATACGAAATTATGGAAGTCCATGCCTGCCTGCGGGCCGAAAAGACCGAAAGCGCCATCATGCCGCTGGATGAAAGCGTGAGCCTGATGAACGTGATGGACGGTCTGCGGGCGACGTGGGGGCTGCGCTATCCCGGCGAATAGGCCGGGGCGGGCTTCAGGCGGCCAGTTCGCGCAGGTAGGCCACATGCTCATGCAGCCAGGTGGCCAGTTGCGGCGTTTTGAGGCTCACGGTGTTGAGGGCCGCCGCGGTGAGCGCCACTTCTTCGGGGATATATTCGCCCCGCGTGGGGTCTTCAAATTCGGGGCCGTGCCGCAGCGATAAATCCAGGTCGCGCAGGCGGCAGATGAAAAAATGCTCCTCCAGGTTTTTACCGGCCATGGAATGGCGCAGCACAAAACCCGGCGCGACGATCTCCAGGGTGGCCCCCAGTTCTTCAAACACCTCCCGATGCAGCGCTTCTTCCAGCGAAGCATCGTGCTGTTCCACCCCGCCGCCAGGGGCGACGTGGTAGGGCAGCGTGCCGTTGGGCTTCACCCGTTTGATGAACAGCACGGTGCCGGCGGCGGTGAGCAAAATCGCCCGCACACGGCGAATGATGGTGGCAGAATCGGCGGCAGGCAGCAGGGTATTCATGAACGAACTCTCAGGCAAAAGCCGGGCAAAATAATTTGGCGCAGGGCGCAAACCCTGCACAGCATAGCACAAAAAAGCCCAGGAAATTCATAAGAATCGCGCCGGTGGATTAAGTTCCCGTTAAGCGGGCGGGTCGTCCGGGCGGCGGGTGGTTTCCACCAGGATGGCCGCGGCCACCTGGTAGCCGATGACCGTCTCCTGCTCATTCAGCCGCAGCGTCAGCGGGCCTTCAAACGGCTCGCGGGCCAGGACGATCACCGGGTGATTGAGGGCGAAGCCTTTATCCAGCATGTACTGGAGCATCTGCGGGGTGTCTGCTATGAAGCGGGCCACCTTCGCCGGGGCCGTCAGCGGCATTTCCGTCAGCGGCAGCAGTTCCCGCGGCACGATGAGGCCCTCGGCCGAGGGGATGGGGTCGCCGTGCGGGTCGAAGGCGGGGTCATGCAGGCGGGCGGCGATGGCGGTGATGAAGCGTTCCGACACGGCATGTTCCAGGCTTTCGGCATCGTCATGCACTTCATGCAGGGCATAGCCCAGTTCTTTCACCAGGTACAGCTCGATCAGCCGGTGGCGACGGATGATCTTGAGGGCGATGAGCAGGCCGGCTTCGGTGAGGCGCACGCCATAATATTTTTCATAATCGATCAGGCGGGCTTCCAGCAGGCGCTGGGCCATATCCGTCACCGAGGGCGCGGAAATCTTCAGCATCTCCTTGAGGGCATTGGTGGAGACGCGCTCATGCTGCGGCAAATGCTGCTGGAGCGCGTACACTGCCTTCAGGAAATCTTCCACTGCTCTGGATTGCGCCTTGCTGGTATCGGGCATGGGCTGACCGGCGGCCCCTTCTCATTCAACCTGTGAGACATGATAGCACAGAATGGCGGCAGATTG
This sequence comes from Anaerolineae bacterium, assembly GCA_025454495.1. Taxonomy (GTDB): domain Bacteria; phylum Chloroflexota; class Anaerolineae; order Aggregatilineales; family Phototrophicaceae; genus JALHOR01. The sequence goes on along the minus strand of JALOOI010000093.1, from coordinate 1,483 downwards.
TGCCGCTGTTTTTTTGGCGCGGCGTGGGCTTACAATAGAGAGCGAAACAGCCATGCCGGGGGCGCATGGGGAGGTGGAGTATGGGTTATTTACGCGGGCCGCGTGGCTGGTCACGGCGGCATTTACTGGCGCTGCTGCTGACGACGGCCGCGGCGCTGCCGGTGTCTGCCGGGGTACACCCTGTTGAAAGGCTGCTGACGATGGAACGTCCACCCGCTTTACCCGCCGACCTGGTGCGGGAATTTGTGTTGAAAGCGCATGGCGACCTGGCCCGGGTGCAGGCGCTGCTGGCGGAACAGCCGGCGCTGCTGAATGCCACCTGGGACTGGGGCGGCGGCGATTTTGAGAGCGCCCTGGGCGCAGCCGCCCACACCGGCCAGCGCGAGATTGCGCTGCATTTGCTGGCGCACGGGGCCCGGCTCGATCTGTTCGCGGCGGCCATGCTGGGCCACCTCAGCATCGTTAAAGCCATGCTGGAAGCCTTCCCGGCCCTGCTGGATTCCCGCGGGGCCCACGGCATTCCGTTACTGGTTCATGCTCAGCAGGGCGGCGAAGCGGCCCGCCCGGTGCTGGAATATTTACAAACGCTGCGGGGGTAACACCATGACCGACATCGGCCTTATGATCGAAGGGCAGCACGGGCTGAACTGGCCGCGCTGGCAAAAGGTGCTGCAAACCGCCGAGGACTGCGGCTATCAATGTGTGTTCCGCAGCGATCACTACACCGATGCCGTCGGCGAAGACCTGGACTCGCTGGAACTGTGGGTGTCGCTGACGTATGCGGCCACCCACACGCGCCACCTGGAATTTGGCTCGCTGGTCGCGCCGACGACGTTCCGCCACCCGGCGCTGAATGCCCGCATGGCCGCCCAGGTGGATGACCTCAGCGGCGGGCGGCTGGTGTTCGGCCTGGGGGCCGGCTGGCAGGAGCGCGAGCATCGCAAATTCGGCATCCCCTTTTATGATTTTACGCGGCGCTACGAAATGCTGAGCGATGCGCTGGAGATGACGCGCCGCCTGTTCGACAGTGACGCGCCGGTGTTCTTTGAGGGGCAGCATTTTCAGTTGCAGGACGCGCGGCTGCTGCCGCGGCCGGCGCGGCCGGGCGGGCCGCCCATCCTCATTGGCGGGCGCGGGCCCAACAAAACGCTGCCGCTGGCGGCCCGCTATGCCGCCGAATGGAACGCCGTCTTTACCTCGCTGAGCGATTTTGTGCCGCTGAACCGGCGCATGGATGAGCTGCTGGCGGAGCGCGGCCGCACGCCGGACTCGTTGAAGCGCTCGCTGATGACGCAGGTCATCTACGGCGCGACGGACGCGCGGCTCAGCGCGAAACTGGCGCAGTACGGCGCAACAGCCGAAGAACTGTGGGCCAGGCGCGGTTTCATCGCCGGCACCGGCCGCCAGATTATTGACCGGCTGGCGCAGTTTGCCGAAGCCGGCATCCAGCGCTTTATGCTGCAATGGCTGGACCTGGACGACC
>JALOOI010000302.1 GCA_025454495.1 Anaerolineae bacterium | reverse complement strand
CCCGGCCTGTTTGTTGATGACCAGTTCACCCAGGTGTTTAATCAACTGGTTGATCTGCTGGCGCATAATCATCATCACATCATCCCACACCACGTCGGCCGGCAGATGCGGCTCTCGCAGGTCGCGGGTGCTCTCCAGGTAGGCAATCGCCGGCTCCACATCCGGGAACACCAGCATCCCTGGCAGGTCGTAGCGCACCACCGCGTAAAAGTGGCGGGATAGAATGCGGGTGCCATTTTCCAGCGCAAAATGATCGCTGGGCATGGCCGGGGCGCGTACCTGCGAGGCTCCCTGGCGCGTCAGCAGCACGATAGCCCGCCGCATCAACACCTGGAGTTCTGGCATGGTCTGCGTGCTGTTGGTGGCGACCATCAGCACCCCGCCCGGTTTCAGCACGCGCCGCAGTTCCTGCACCGCGCCTTCCACATCTTCTATATGATACAACATATGATTGGCCATGACCACATCAAATTGCTGGTCGGCCAGCGGCAGCCGCAGGATGTCGCCATTGATGAGCCGCTGTCGTTCGGCCGGGTGGTTGCTGAGCATGGCCGGGATCAAATCGAGCGCGTAGTAATCGATCTGCGGGTACAAAGCCTTGAGGTGGGTATAATACAGGCCGGGGCCGCTGCCCACGTCCAGCACTTTCTCATCCCCGCGCCAGTGCAGGCTTTGCAGCGCCCATTCGATGAAATTTTTCTTCGGTACGGTATATTTATCGTGCGTTTCCTGGCGAATACGCAAGTTTTCATCGGTGGCATATTGCCGCCGCAGGATTGCCGGCTCGCGTTGAGAGGTCATAACCTGTCCAGTGTGGTTATTTGTCTGCTCTGATCTGCCATTAACTATACACCATGACAGCGTTCCTGCAATGTAGATTCCCGGATTTGGCTTTCTTATCGATCCTACGGAGATCGCTATCATGACCCTGTACGAGATCATGCAGGCCCGCCGGCGGCTGGCCCCCTATTTAACCATGACCCCGCTGGAACGGGCGGCCGGGCTGCCGGGGGCACTGTGGTTGAAGCTGGAAAACGTGAACCTGACGCATTCGTTTAAGATTCGCGGGGCGCTGAATGCCGTCCTCAGCCTGACGGCGGCTGAACGCGCGGCCGGCATCATCGCCGCTTCATCGGGCAATCATGCGGGCGGGGTGGCCTGTGCGGCGGCGCTGGTGGGCACGCCGGCCCGCATCCTGATGCCGGCCCACACGCCGCAGCGCAAGGTGCAGCGGGTGCGCGATTATGGCGCGGAGGCGGTGCTGCTGCCCGGCGGTTACGATGACTGCGAGGCCGAAGCCCGCCGCCAGGAACGCGCCGACGGCCGCACCTTCATTTCGCCCTACAACGATGCCCGCATCATCGCCGGCGCGGGCACCATCGGGCTGGAGCTGCTGGAACAACTGCCGCAGCTTGAGCGGGTGGTGGTGTGCGCCAGCGGCGGCGGCCTCATCGCCGGGGTGGCCACGGCGCTGAAAAGCCTTAAGCCGGAGGTGGAGGTCATCGGCGTATGCAGCGAGCATACCCCGGCCATGTATAACTTCTTCTATGATGCCCATCTGCCCGAAGTGCCGCAGACGCTGGCGGAAGCGCTCTCCGGCGGCATTGAAACCGGCTCGATCACGCTGCCGGTGGTGCGGGCGCTGGTGAGCCAGGTGATCACCGTCACCGAAGCGCAGATTGCGGCGGCCATGCGCTGGCTGCTGGCCGAGGCGGGCTGGCTGGTGGAGGGTGGCGGCGCGACCGGGGTGGCGGCGGCGCTGCACGGGCGGCTGCCCGCGGATGATCGGCCGACGGTGATTATGATTAGCGGGGGCAATGTGGACGTGGCCACGGTGCAGCGCGTGCTGGCGCAGGGCTGAGGCGGAGGAACGGTCACACAGGAAAAAAAAACAGCGTCCATCACTGGACGCTGTCTTCAGTAGAAAGCGTGCTGGCCTCTGGCGCGGCACATACGTTACATCGCCTTCCGCACGGCTTCGGCGTTCGCCAGTTCCACCTGGCGCGTGGCCGGGTGCAGCAGCCCGGCGATGGAGCGCTGTAATACCAGGTCAGAATGCGTCCAGCGGCTGCTGTCGTGCACGTCCAGGTAGGCGCAGCGGTTGATGAGGCTGAAGCCTTCGCTGGCGATTTCGTTCACCAGGGCGCTGTCCATCACGTCCATGCGTTTCCACCATTCACCGTAGCGGCTGTAGCAGGTGCGCAGCGCTTCGCCATCCAGCAGGCCGGCGATGTGCGCCTGCACGGCCATAATCTCGCGGTACAGCGCCCAGGCTTCGCGGGGGCTGTCTTCCGTCATGCGGTAATTCGCGCCGTAGGTGGCGTTGAAGGTGGCGGCCAGTTCGGCCAGATGCGCAACTTTGCAGACGATTGCTTTAGCAGTCTCTGTGTTCATGGATGCCCCTTATATGGATGACTGGTTGTGCGTGGATTTAATACTATTTAACACCCGCTTAAAGAAAATGTCAAGTTAAGATGTATAAATAAAGTGTATCTTTCCACCATCTCCAGCACGAAAACCCCGGTAAAAGCGAAATTTTTCGGCTGACCCACATTATAACTCAACGCTAAATGCATCCCTTTTGTTAAAAGGTTTAATATTCGCGCGGCTGGATGAGAAAACAGCGTTCGTGAAAATTTTCTTATTGTCTTGCGGCCAGTTTCGAGGCATAATCAAATCGTCATTAGATTAATAGCAGAGGATCATTTAGCTGATGGAACGCAATATTTTTGAAAAAGATCACCAGATGTTCCGCGATGCCGTGCGGAAATTCGTCGATAAGGAAATTGCGCCCTACCATGCCGAGTGGGAAAAAGAAGGCCTCGTCCCGCGGGAAACGTGGTTAAAAGCCGGGGAACTGGGCTTCCTGGGGATGGACGTGCCGGAGGACTATGGCGGCGGCGGCATCAAAGATTTTCGCTACAACGTCATCCTGACGGAAGAACTGGTGCGCGTGGGGGCTTCGGGGCCGGGCTTTAGCCTGCACAATGATATTGTCATCCCCTACGTGCTGGCCTACGGCACCGCGGAGCAGAAGCAGCGCTGGCTGCCGAAGCTGGTCAGCGGCGAATGGATCGGTGCGATTGCCATGACCGAACCCGGCACCGGCAGCGACCTGGCCAGCGTGCGTACCAGCGCCATCCGCAACGGCAGCGATTGCTTTGTGGTGAACGGCAGCAAGACCTTCATCACCAACGGCATCAATGCCGATTTTGTCGTGACCGTCGTCAAGACCCGCCCGGAAGAAAAACACCACGGCATTAGCCTGGTGGCCATTGAGCGCGGCATGGAAGGCTTCACCCGCGGCCGGCGGCTGGAAAAAATTGGCCAGCACGCCCAGGACACGGCCGAACTGTTCTTCGAAAATGTGCATGTGCCCACCAGCAACCTCATTGGCACCGATGGCATGGGCTTCATTTACCTGATGGAGCAGCTCCCCCAGGAACGGCTGAGCATCGCCATCGGCGCGATTGAAGGCGCAGCCCGCGCGCTGGAACTCACCATTGATTATTGCAATGAGCGCACCGCTTTTGGCCGGCCCATCGGCAAATTCCAGAACAGCCGCTTTAAGCTGGCGGAGATGAAATCCGAAATTACCATCGGGCGCGTGTTTGTGGACCGCTGCATCACCGAACTGAACGCCGGCAACCTGACGGCCGAACTGGCGGCGATGGCGAAATGGTGGGTGACGGATTTACAGGAGCGCGTGGTGAACCAGTGCCTGCAACTGCACGGCGGCTACGGCTACATGATGGAATACCCGATTGCGAAGGCCTATCTGGATGCCCGCGTGATGTCCATTTACGGCGGCACCAACGAGATTATGAAGGAACTCATCGCCGCACCCCCTGCGCGTCGGTCACGCCGGCGTAAAAAGCGTCCACCAGCGGCGGCACGGCTGTTTCTTCCAGGGCGGCCAGCGCCCGGGCCGCGGCGGGTTCGCCCGCCAGCAGCGCCTGCACCAGCGCGGGGACGTTCATGCCTCCAGCCCGGTGAGCGCAGCGCTGATGTCCCACAGGCGCTGGCGGGCGGCAGCATCCAGCGTTTGCGGCGGGGACGGCAGTTCCACCCGGTCGCCGTAATATTTGCCACTGATGCCGGCCAGCTCCGGCGCAGTCGCCAGGTACAGCACCCTTTCGGCTGCCCGCTCCGGCGATGTTAAAAACGGGCGGCTCAGGCGCGTCAGCAGTTCCATCCACAGCGGGCTATCGCCCGAATTGCGCCCCAGGTTGGAGCGAAACACACCCGGATGCACACAATTAACCGTGACACTGCTGCCGGCCAGCCGCTGCGCCAGGGCAAAGGTAAAATGCAGCGCCCCCAGTTTGGTGCGAGAATATACCTGCAAACCCCGGTAGGGCGTGCGTTCCACCTGGAGATCGTCAAAATCCAGCGCAGCGTTCACCCTGGTGCCCACATTCACGATGCGGGCGGGGGCGCTGGCGTGCAGCGTGGGCAGCAGCAGGTTCGTCAGCAAAAACGCCGCCAGGTGATTCACCGCCAGCGACATTTCGATGCCGTCCGGGCTGGTCTGGCGCGTCATGAACGAATTGCCGACGTTGTTCACCAGCACATGCAGCCGGTCATACTGACGGGTGTAATCCTGCACCAGCGCCCGGATAGCCTGCTGCGAGGCCAGGTCGGCCAGCAGCAGGTGCACCCGCTGGCTGCCGCTGGCAGCACAAATATCCCGCCGGGCAGCTTCGCCCCGTGCCTGGCTGCGGGCCACCATGACGACGGTATACCCCTGGCGGGCCAGACCGACGGCCGTAGCTTTGCCCAATCCAGAATTGGCCCCGGTAATGAGCGCAAATTTTTCTGTGATGGCCACTGGCAGCCTCCCTGCTATCAACCGATACGCACAGTTTACCGCCCGCAGATTGCGCCCGGCTTACGAGCCGATTAACTGACCCAGACTCTGCCCGGCCGCCACCACCACCAGCGCCAGCCCCACAAAATAGATGATGGAGAGCAGCGTCATGGCATAGCCGGCGATGAGCAGCACGCCATCGCGCTGCACCATGCCCGCCGCCAGCAGCAAAATGGCGATCCCCGGCAGCGTGTTGGAGAAGGGCACGCCCCCCAGCGGGAAGATGAGCATAATCCCGTTCAGGATCAAAATGAGACCGTTCAGCCGGTTCATGGTTGCGCCGTGCGTCAGTACCAGCAGGCGCGGGCGGATGATGCGGTCGATGCGGGCGAAGGTCTTCGCGCCGCTGCGCATGGAGCCGGCCATCGCCGCCGCGTCGATCTGCCGCGACATGATGCGCTCCGGCAGCCACAGCCAGTTAAACGTAACGCTGATGCCCGCCAGAATGACCACCACGGAAAAGATGGTGCTCACCCCCGGCACAGACACCGGCAGCAAAAACGGCAGCATCAGGATCATGCACAGGATGAGCAGCCCCTGCTCCCCCACCAGTTCCAGAAGCTGGCGCACGGTGATCTTTTCCTGGTGCTGGATGGCGCTGGCAGCATCTTCCAGCAGCGCGGCAAAGCTCTTTTGTGTGTCCTGCAACACACCCACATTTTTCACTTTTTCGGGCATAGCATCCTCATGAGGGCCGAACGAGCAGATTGAGAACGGCGCATCATCATGCCGCCTGCCGGCGATAGCGTCAATCCCGGAATATGTTACAATGCGGCGGCGGTACTTATTTTTGCTGGAAAAGAGTTCAGCCTATGAAACCGGCCATGATTGTTCACGGCGGTGCCGGCCCCTGGCCGGATGCCGAAGACAGCGCCCGCGGCCAGGCGCTGGTGGACGCACTGCACACCGGCTGGCGCATCCTGGAGGCGGGCGGGACGGCCCTGGAAGCGGTGGAAAAAGCCACCAACATCCTGGAAGATTTCCCCCTGTTCGATGCCGGCATCGGCAGCTTTTTGAACCAGATGGGCGAAGTGGAGATGGACGCGCTGATTGTGGATGGCGCAGCGCTGGATTTTGGCGCGGTGGCCGGGGTGAAGCACGTGCGCTACCCCATTTCGCTGGCCCGCCGCATCATGACGGATACGCCGCACTGTTTTCTGGCCGGCAGCGGGGCGGATTTGCTGGCCCGGCAGCTTGGCTTCCCGGTGATGTCCAATCTCTTTTTCGTCACCGAAGCGGAATTTCATCGTTTCCACGAGAAACAGCACGCGGCACCCCGGCCCCAGGGCACGGGCACCGTGGGCGCGGTGGCGCTGGATACCCGCGGCAACCTGGCTGCGGCCACCTCCACCGGCGGCGTGCCGGATAAAATGCCGGGCCGCGTGGGCGATTCGCCGGTATTCGGCGCGGGCGGCTATGCCGATAACCGCTACGGTGCGGCCAGCGCCACCGGCGTGGGCGAAAATATCCTGCGCGTGCTGCTGTCCAAATACGCTGTGGATGCCATCGCCGGGGGGATGAACGCCCGCGCCGCCGCGGCGGCCAGCATCGACCACATTAACAGCCGCTTTCAGGATTCGCAGGCGGGCCTGATCGTGGTTGACCGCGACGGGCAGGTGGGCGCGGCCCATTCCACCCTCAAAATTTCGATTGCCTGGATGGATGCTGACGGGCAGCCGCGCGTCTCCATGCAGGGCGGGGTCGGGGTGCGCTGAGCCATGCCCTTCAGCGCCACCGCACAGGGCCGGCTGTGGTACGCTGACCGGCGGCAGGAGGGGGTGGTGCCCCGGCTGCTGCTGCATGGCGCGGGCGGGTCGCACCTGGTGTTCCCGGCCGTGCTGCGCCGGGCCGGCAGCCTGGCCCCGGATTTGCCCGGCCACGGCAAAAGCCCGGGCCCGGGCCGCGACACCGTGGAAGCTTACGCCGCCGCCGTGCTGGCCCTGCTGGACGCGCTGGCCGTGCCGGCGGTGGATGTCATCGGGCACAGCCTGGGCGGTGCCGTGGCCCTGGCGCTGGCGCTGGCACAGCCGCCGCGCGTGCGCCGGCTCATCCTGCTGGCCAGCAGCGCCCATTTTAACGTGCATCCGGCCATCCTGGACGGGCTAAGCACCGCTGCGCCCGCCGCGCTGGCCCTCATCAACCGCTGGCAGTGGGCCGCCACCGCCCCGGACGACCTGAAGCAGGCCGGGCTGCGCCAGCTTCTGGCGGCCGATGTCGCCGTCACCCGCGGCGATTTTGTGGCGTGCCAGCGCTGTGACCTGCGGCCGCGCCTGGGCGAAATCACGCAGCCCGCGCTCATCATCGGCGGCAGCGCCGACCGCATGACCCCGCCGGACTGGCAGCAGGCGCTGGCCGCGGGCCTGCCCGCCGCCACCCTGCACTTCATCGACGGCGCAGGGCATATGCTGCTGCTGGAACAACCGCAGCCGGTGGCGGACAGCATCGCGCAGTGGTCGGCCGGGCTGTAACCCCCGGCCGGCACCCTGCACACAAAAACACATAGTAACTTTGTGCAAAACCCTGTAAGATGAAAGCAGTTTATTGGTCGCTTCGCCTGTCACGAGAAGGGGTTAGACTTCGCAGGTGGGAATAGCCGGGTGCGTGCATGAAAAAGAACGGTACTTACGCCCGTTATCTTCGCCTTGATGCCCGGCAACCCGTGCTGCCGCCGGCCCTGTATACCGGCTGGTCCAATTATCGCTGTGCCACCCGCCTGGAACTGGAAGAAACCGCCACCGGCTACCGGCTGACCACCACCCTGTATGGCATGAATCCTGATACGCTGAAAGTGACCATCGAAGGGGCCTACCTGATCGTGGAAGGCCAGGTGAAGAAAGCCCCCGGCGGGCGCTACACTTACGGGCGCTATGCCCGGCATCTGCCGCTGCAACAGCCGGTGGATGCCACCCCGCTGGAAGTGATCTATGGTGAAGATGGCCTGTTGCAGGTGTACTTACTGAAGCTGCTGCCCGGCTAACGCGCCGGCGCACGCCCCATTTGGGAAGCCAGGGGGAGACCGTGAGTTACGAAACCCTCATCTATACCACCGCCGGCGGGGTGGCCAGCATCACGCTGAACCGCCCGGACAGCTACAACGCCCTGACCACCACCATGTACCGCGAACTGCTGGCCGCGCTGCGCCAGGTGCAGCGTGATCC
>JALOOI010000092.1 GCA_025454495.1 Anaerolineae bacterium | reverse complement strand
CTGCGGCGTAAGCTGCACCGTATACGAATGACCGTCATAGTCATACACGAAGCGCACAGGCATCACTCCGGCCGGCAGGCGGCAAAATTCGGGAAGAAAAGGGTGGCCAGGCTGTCCAGTTCAGACGGCCCTTCCGCGACCAGGTGCGCCGACCGATAAATAAGGCCCCCGGCCAGCGGCACCACAAAATGACGGCTCACATAGGTCTGTGTTTGTACCTGCGCCGTATAATCGGTGATGTTCACACCGGCTACCACACAGTGGCCCCGGCGTTCATAGGCGGTGTACGTGCGAAACAGATCATCACGGAAGGCCGGCTCACCGAAGAAGGCGGCCGGCGACTGCTGGATACGGCCGGGGCCAAATTGATAATCCAGCACATGCACCACCCGGCCGCCCGCATAGGGCATCCAGACGGCGGAGATGCCCAGGCCCTCCGGGCTTTCGGCGGCGCTGTACAAATACCAGTCCGCCGGGGGCAAATGCTGCTCACCCAGTTGCAGCAGCGCGTAAATGGGGTGGACGGGCGGCACCCAGGCGAAAGGCCGGTTTGCCGCCGGGGGCCGGTCACAGCCGGGGCGGGCGGGCACCAGCCGCTCAGACAGCGCCTGCCAGGTGTCATTGTGGCCGCGCAGGGTGATGACCAGCACCATCTGGCTGTAGGTGGGGCTGAGGTCAATACGCCACTGCCGGATGAGATAGGGCGCGTTCAGGGTGCCCACCAGTTCCCGGATGGTGATGCCGGCCGCCTGGCAGGTGGCGGTCTGGCGCTGCGGGCGATAGGTACGCAGGGTGGCATCCTGCTCGCCACTGGCAAAATAATCGGACTGGTCGGCCGGGCTGTCAAAGCGCAGTTCGCGCAGTTCGATGAAGCTGTGGTCGGCGGGAAGCTTCCACGAAGCCAGCACCCGGCCATCCTTTTCAGACGCAAAGCTCAGCAGCAGGGGCCAATCGGTCAGCCGGGCCTCCGTATCGCGCAGGAGCGCATACAGCCGAAGCTGCTGGCCGGCCGGCGCAGCCGGTTCGCGCACGGCCAGCGCCGTAACACCACCGAAGAAGCACAGCAGGCATAACAGCAACGCGCGATAGATCATGGTCACGGTTATGGTCACGGTGTCACCTCCGGTCTGGCCGCCGCGCCGCGCACAGGCATCACTCCGGCGTACAGGCCAAAAAATCAGGATCAATGCGGCGGGCCAGGGCATTCAGCAGCGCCAGGCGATCCGGCGGCAGCAGCAGGAACAGTTCCACAAAATGCTCCCCGTCCACGGGCAGCACCGCATAGCGCACATGATAGGTCACGCCAGCGGTGGTGATGACCTGCACATCATACACCTGCTGCTCCGGGGCGCAGGTGGACAGCATCTCCCACGAGCCATATTCACTGAAAACGATGGTCAGCCAGTCCTCATCCACCCATGACTGGATGGCCGCCGCCGACACCGGCTCAAAGCGCGACACGGTGACGTTGAACAGTCCCGCCGCGCCCTCGTCATTGATGTTATCCATCTCCCACAGGATATTCGCCTGATCGGCCTGCTCAGTCACCGCCACGCGCGGCCAGCCGGCCGCGTCCAGCGGTGCGCCGTAGGCGGCGGCCCGGGCCAGCAGCGGCCCCGGCACGGCCGGGCACAGCGGCGCGGACAAACTAAAAAAGGCGAGGATGGCACATAACCAGCCAATCATGCTTTACCCTCCCAGGCTAAAGCTATCGGTGCGGGCCCACGGGCTGTAAGGATCGCTGTCCGGGGCGGCCGGGGCCGCGGGCACAGTCTGGCCGTCGGCCAGGGCCGCCGCAATCAACGCCAGGTCGGGCAGCGGCGGCAGCGGTGGCAGCAGCTCAGCCAGGCGGGTATCGACAAAGCTGGTATCCACCCGGCCGGCGGCAAATTCCGGGTGGGCCAGCACGGCCTGTAAAAAGTCGCGGTTGTGCAGCGGGCCCAGCAGCACCGTCTCCGCCAGCGCCTGCTGCATCCGGGCGATGGCCGCCGGGCGATCCGGCGCATGGACGATGATTTTGGCGATGAGGGGATCATAATGCAGGGTGATGGCATCGCCGGCCTGCACGCCGCTGTCCACGCGCACGCCGGGCAGCAGCGGCACGCTAAAATGCTGCACGATGCCGGTGGCGGGCACAAACTGGCTGCGCGGGTCTTCGGCATAGAGGCGGCATTCGATAGCGTGGCCGCGCGGGGACAGGTCTGCCTGGGCGAACGGCAGCGGCTCCCCGGCGGCGATCCGCAGTTGCAGCGCCACCAGGTCCAGCCCGGTGATCAACTCCGTCACCGGGTGTTCCACCTGAAGGCGGGTATTCATCTCCAGGAAGTAAAATTCGCCGGCGGGGGACAGGATGAATTCCACCGTGCCGGCATTGACGTAACCGACGGCCTGCGCGGCCGCCACGGCCGCCGCGCCCATGGCCTGGCGCAGCGCCGGAGTCAGCGCCGGGGAGGGTGCTTCTTCAATGATTTTCTGGTGGCGGCGCTGCGTGCTGCATTCGCGCTCGAACAGGTGGACGGTGTGCCCGAAGGCATCCGCCAGTACCTGAATTTCCACGTGGCGGCCGTGCTCAATATAGCGCTCCAGGAAGATGCGCCCATCGCCGAAGGCATGGGCCGCTTCGCGCCGGGCCGCGGCCAGCGCTTCTGGCAGTTCGTCCAGGTGGCGGACGATGCGAATGCCCTTGCCGCCCCCGCCGCCGGCGGCTTTCACCATCAGCGGCAGGCCCACCTGCGCCGCCGCGGCCAGAAAGGGCGCTTCAGCGGTTGAATCCGACTGGAAGCCGGGCACCACCGGCACGCCGGCGGCCTGCATCAGCGCCCGCGCGGCCGTCTTTACCCCCATGGCAGCGATGGCCGCCGGCGGCGGCCCCACCCAGATGAGGCCGGCCGCCTGCACTGCCTGTGCAAAGGCGGCATTTTCTGCCAGGAAGCCATAGCCCGGATGCACACTATCGCAGCCGGCCTGCTGCGCGGCCGCCAGCAGGGCCGGCACCTTTAAATAGCTGAGGGCCGGCGGCGCGTCCCCCACCGCATACGCTTCATCCGCCAGCAGCACATGGCGGGCGCTGGCATCCGCCGTGGAATAGACGGCCACGGGGGCGATGCCGTTTTCGCGGCAGGCCCGCAGGATACGTACCGCGATTTCGCCCCGGTTGGCGATGAGACATTTACGCAAGGCGGGCATTCGTTGTCATCCCCTGCACACAGGCCCGAAAGGGTCGCACGGCGGCGGGCCGCCACCTCACCCGGCGTAATTCGCGCCGAAGACCTGCGCCAGCAAAAGCTGAATCTGGCTGCGGTCGGGCACGCGCACGCCCTCATAATTGAAGCTGTAGCGCTCATTCAGTGCGCCGGTGGTCAACGCGGCGGAATCCAGCCGCAGCGCCGCCAGCGCCAGGGTCACGGCCTGGTCGGCGGTGATATTGGTGTAAATGCTGCCCTCAAGCTGCTGCCACAACTGCGGCGCAGCGGCCAGCAGGTTTTGCGCCCGCAGCGGGTCGCGCAGGCGGTCACGGATGGCGCTCATCACCTGAAGCTGGCGCTCCCCGCGCTGATAATCGCTGTCACCGTGGCGGGTGCGGGCGTAGCGCAGCGCATCGTAGCCGTTAAAGGTGTAGGTGCCGGGGCGCAGGTACAGCGGGTCATAACGATAGCGCATATCCGGGAACTGCTCATCGATGATGGTGGTGGTCACGGTCACAGTCACCCCGCCGATGGCATCCACCAGGGCAATGAACGCCTCAAAATCGAACACCACATAAGCATCAATGTACAGGCCCAGGTTGTACTGCATGGTCTCCAGGGCGAAATAGGGGCCGTAACCCGGCTGGCGCTGTTCGCCATCCACCAGCAGCGTATTGACGCGCGTCAGCACGCCATCATCCGGCCGGGCAAAATGCATATCGCGGGGGATGCTGAGGAGGCCCAGGCGGCCGGCGGCCGGGTCATAACTGGCCACCATCATCACATCGGCGCGGACATCGTTCAAAAATTCGCGGCTGACATCATCCGGGCGGCGGTCAATGCCCATCACCAGCACGGTAAAGCGCGACTGGCCATCCCAGGCAGCGGGCCAGCCCGGATACACGGCCGGCTGTGCAGCGGCGGGGGCGATCATGATCGTGAGCAGGCTCAGCGCCAGCAGCGCCAGCAGACCTCTGGTCATCGGGGGTATCCTTCCTGAATGCAGCCTTTACAGGCAGGATAGCATACTCCGGCCGGGCGTACCTGACGGGCAGCGGGCGCTGTGGCTGCGTCAGGCTTTGCGCCCGCCGGTAAGTGACTGCTGCAACGCCGCCAGCGCGTCCCAGTCGCCGCGGGCGGCCAGGGCCGCCTGCTGTGCCCACGTCGCCACCGAAGCCGGTTTGCGCCCGGTGGCCGCTTTGATGATCTCGCTCAACTGATCGGCCGGGGTCGCGGCCAGCCGGTCGTAGGTGGTGATGCCGGCCGCCGCCAGCAGATCACGGTAGCGCGGGCCAATGCCCTCAATGCGCGTCAGATCATCCGGCGCAGGTGCAGATACGGGCGTTTCGGCGACCGGCGCGGGCGTTTCGGCGACCGGCGCGGGCGTTTCGGCGACCGGCGCGGGCGTTTCAGCGGCGGGCGCTGTCACTTCTTGAATGTCAATTTTCACCTGGCGCGTGGCCTGGCGCAGCGATTTTTCGGCGGCATCCAGCGCCTCACTGGCGGCATCATCGGCGCGGCGGCTGGCGCTGTCGCGGCGCAGCCACAGCCACACGGCCACCATCAGCCCCAGCAGGGCCATGGCCCAGCTCCACAGGCCCGCCGTGGCGTTCAGAACCAGCACCAGGCCCGCCAGCCCGCCGGCGATCATGAGTGTTTGTGTTCGCTGTTGTTCCATCATTCCGGTTTTGCCATTCGCTCACTGGCTTCTCTACGCCAGTATAGCACGGGTCAGGGGAAATAGAATGCTGCCCTGCCGGGCGCGGGCCCAACCGCCTCTACCCGCCCGCGCCGCCGGCCATTATGATACATCGCACACGCTGTATTATAAGGATACCCCATGATGAAACAGGTTCTCTTGCTGACCGGGCTGCTGGCGCTGGCGCTGCTGGCCGGCTGCCGCCAGCCCGAAGCCACCCCGGCCGCCGGTGCCGGGCTGGAAATCGCCCTCAGCATCGCGCCGGAGCCGCTGGCCACGGGCGCGGCCGAAGTGACCGTGACCGTGAACCAGAACGGCCAGCCGGTGCCCATCGGCATCGTCAGCCTGCGCGGCGATATGACCCACGCCGGCATGATTCCGGTGATCCGCGAGAATATCACCCTGGCGGATGGCCGCGCCGTGGTGCCGTTTGAATGGACGATGGGCGGCGACTGGTTCATCGAAGTGACGGTGACGCTGCCGGATGGCACCAGCGCCCGCCAGACCTTCGATTATGCCGTCACCGGCTCCTGACCGGGGCTGACCGTATACCGGCGGGTGGCCCCGGCCGGGGCCGCCCCATTCCCCTGCCCCACCCCACCCGTGACACCTCACCTGAAAATCCATGACATTCGTCCACAGCGGCTTGCCAGCCCCGGCGTGGGTCGCTAGAGTGTTTTTTATACCCAATGTGATCCTGCTGGAGTGGTGTGTTCATGCGTGGTACGTCGCCGTTATATCGGCCGCAATCAGCCTATAATTTGCTCCATCTGCCCCTTGTTGGCCGGCTGCTGCGCTGGCGCTGGGGCCGGCTGGCGCTGCAACTGCCGTTCTTCATCGTGGCCGCGCTGCTGCTCATCGACGGCTTTACAGGGCCGCAAAATGCCGCCCGCAACCTGGCCACCGTCGCGCCCTGGGTGCAGTATCGCGGGTTGTTGATCCTGGCGGTGCTGCTGGCGGGCAACCTGTTCTGCATGGCCTGCCCCTTCACCCTGCCGCGCACGCTGGCCAAACGCTTTAGCCTGGGGGAACGGCGCTTCCCGAAGCTGCTGCGTAACAAATGGCTGGCCATCGGCGGGCTGTTCGTCATCTTCCTGCTGTATGAATGGCTGGATTTGTGGGCCAGCCCGTGGCTGACGGCCTGGCTGATCGTGGCGTATTTTGTGGCCGCCTTCGCGCTGGAGGCCTTCTTTAAGGAATCGCCCTTCTGCAAGTATGTGTGCCCGCTCGGCTCGTTCAATTTTGTCTATGGCACGCTGTCCCCCTCCCAGATCGCGGTGAAAAATGCCGATATTTGCGGGCAGTGCGCGGGCAAAGAATGCATCAATGGCAGCTACAGCCCGCAGACGGTCATCCGGCTGGATACCATCACCCTGCGCGATGCCGCCGGCACGGAGCAGCGTTATGAGCAGCAGGTCATCCACGGCCCGCAGGGTACGCCCGGCTGCGGCACGGAATTGTTCGCCCCGCAGATTAAGAGCAACCTGGACTGCATCTACTGCCTGGACTGCGCCCGCGCCTGCCCGCACCAGAATATCGGGCTGTTCGTCCGCACGCCGGGGCGCGAACTGCTGCAACCGGAAGCCTGGCCGAAGCGGTGGGATGTCTCCCTGCTGGTCATTTGCCTGGCCTTCATGAGCGTGACCAACGCCTTTGGCATGGTGCCGCCGGTGTATGCGCTGGAACAAAGCCTCATTGATGTGTTCGGCTTCCAGAGCGAACTGCCGGTGCTACTGCTCATCTTCGGCGTGGGCAATCTGCTGCTGCCGATGGGACTGGCGCTGCTGGCCGGCACGCTCAGCCGTACCTTCACCCGCAGCGCCTTATCCCTGCGCGATACAGTGGCGGCCTTCGCGCCGGCCTTTGTGCCGGTGGGCTTCAGCATCTGGTTTGCCCATTACGGCTTTCACTTCCTCATCGCGCCGCTGTCCATCATCCCGGTGTTTCAGGAATTTATGGGCCAGCCCGGTGACTGGGCGCTGTTCAGCGTGGCGCTGGAGGGCAGCCTCATCGGGCTGATCCAGGTGGTGGCGCTGCTCGGCGGGCTGCTGTGGAGCCTGGTCATCGCGCAGCGGGCGGCGCTGCGGCTGTACCGCCGCGATGGCCTCATCGGGCTGCTGCCGTGGGCCGTGCTGCTGCTGCTGTTGATGCTGGCCGCGCTGCAAATTTTCTCCCTGCCCATGGAGATGCGCGGCACCGAAGCCATGTTCCGTTAGGGCTGTTGCTTGCTTGCGCCGCCGCCGCGCGGCCAGAAAGGTGATTTTCGTATGACGCGCCAGACGTTTAAAATTGAAGGGATGCACTGTGTGGGCTGCGCCATGACCCTTGATGGCGTGCTGGAAGACCTGCCGGGCGTGGTGTCGGCCAGCACCGGCTACGCCCGCCAGGAAGTGGTGATCGAATGGGATGAGCGCCGGGTGACGGTGGCGCAGCTCCTGGAGGCGATCCGGGCGGCCGGCTACACCGCGGCCGCGCCGGCCCGCTGAGTGACGGATGAGGGGATTTCGGCGGCGCAACTTTTAACATCCACCGGCGTATAATACAGTAATCCATGTGAATGCGGGCGGCCCCGGCGGGCCGGCTACGCCAGAGAAACAGGATGAAGGATGAGCGACGACAACGAAATTACCGTCTGGAAGGTACTGGGGACTGTCGCCAAAGGTGTGGGTCGCTCGGTGCAACTGCTTGGAGAAGGCACCGCGGCGGCCATTGGCGCAGCGAATGCCGGTAAAATCGCAGTGGAGACATCTATGCCCGTCACAGAAATTACCTCTGTCTTTAACACGACCGATAAGACCCTGCGCTTCGTGAACCGGGAAACTGCCCGCGATGAGCGCGAAATCCTGGGGCAAAGCGCCGTCACGCTCAAAACCGAGCAAACGGCCGGCGCGTGGGTGCCCTGGTATGATCCGCCGATCTATGGTGATTTCAACCGGCGGCATCTGGAGATCATCGTGGATGACCTGCCGGTGATGTACATCTGGCAGAAGGGCGATTACATCTACTGGACGAACCGGCTGGACAGCGAAGGTCGCCCGGCCAAAGCCTATAAAATGGGCGGCGTGACGCACGTCGGCGGCAAACGGACGCTGGTGGTACGCCATGACCCTGAACTGGGGTACAGCGCCTTTTTGACCAACACGGTGGATGGCAAGTAAGCGCCCGGCCCGCCGCACCCCCGGCCCCCGTCAGGGGGCTGTTTGATTCACCACCGTTCCCGGCACAGGATGGCACCGCGGATGAAACTGCTCTTATTTGACCTGGATGGCACCCTGATCCATGTGAAAGGGGCCGGGCGCGAGGCCAAAGCCCGCGCCATGGCCGGCATGTTCGGCACCGATGAGGGCGCACGCTCGCACCCTTTCGGCGGCAAAACCGACTGGAATATCCTGCACGATCTGCTGGCGGACAAAGGCTATACCACCGCCGCCCTGGGCGCAGTGATGGACGAATATCAGGCGTTGATGGCCCACCACCTGGCGGCTATCATCGGCACCTACCCGGCGCAGCCCTGCCCCGGAGCGCTGGAACTGATCGCGGCGCTGCGCGGGCGCGACGATGTGTGCCTGGGGGTGGTGACGGGCAACGTGCAGGCTACCGCGCCCATCAAATTACGCGCCTGCGGTTTTGACCCGGACTGGTTCGCCGTGGGGGCCTATGGCAGCGAGTCGCCGCAGCGCAACGATTTACCGCGCCTGGCGATGGAACGCGCAGCCCGGCACACCGGCCGCACCTTCGCCCCGGCGGAGGTGATCGTCACTGGCGATACCCTGGCCGATATTGCCTGTGCGCGGGCCGTGGGCGCGGTGGCGGTGGCCGTGCTCACCGGCTTTGAAGCACCGGCCGCCTTACAGGCCGCCGCGCCGGATTACCTGCTGCCCGACCTGACGCACTTCCTGGCGCAGGTGCCGCTGTAACCCGGCCCCGGTGCGGCACCGGGCCATTTTTTTGTGAAAATCTTCACTGGCGCGGGCCGCCATCCGGCGCTATGCTGAAAGCAACCAGCAAGGAGCCGCCCCATGAAAGCCCTGATTCTGTTCGACCCGCTGCTGACCATGCATGACGACATCACCGCCGCTGCCGCCTGCCTGATGACCTTACAGGTGCGGGTACGGCTGGTCATGCGGGATAACCTCACCCCGGAAGACTTCGACGGCGTGGGGCTGCTGGTGCTGGCCGGGGCAGCGCCCCGCCCCGCCGGCCGCCTTCAGAGCGCCTGGGACAGCGCCATCCAGGGCGGGATGCACACCTTCACCCTGCCCGGCGCGGCCCACCTGGCCACCTTTCGCAGCGAAGCCGCCCGCCTGCTGCACGCCGGCTAAAGCGCACCGGCCGGAATTACGCTACAATCAACCTGGTTATTCGATGCATGTTGATTCCGGCTGTGGAACCATATGGCCACTTACGACGATTACCTGCGCGAACAGACGCGGCTGGCGCAGGAAAAAATCCGCGAAAATGAGGCCCGCAGGGTCGCCAAAGAACGGCACGGCGGCGATAACCCCATGCCCGGCGAACCCCCCGTCCCCACCATCATCACCCAGTTTGGCGAGTGGGCCGTCACCCCTTTCGGGGTGGAATGCCTCACCTACGCCTACCAGATTCAATGGGACAGCCTGACCGACCCGGTGGTGGGGGATGATTACTGGCTGAGCAACCTGGCCAAAAAAGAGTGGGTGAACCTGCACGACTTCACCGAAGCGCTGCGGCACGGGCGCAAGATTCATCGCTTTTTGCAGGGGCTGGGCAAAAATAACGAGATCGAGCCGGATTTATAGCCGGTGCGCCAGGGCGCGTTTGGCCAGCACGGCTTCCACATCATCCAGCCCGGCATCGTGGGCGATGAGCGTCTCCAGGTGGTGGCGGGCGCTGGCATCGCCCAGGCACAACAGCAGGGTGGCCGCGGCCGAAATGCGTAATTCGGCGTTGCTCTTGGCCCCCGCCAGCGCCAGAAAATCGGCGGTGGTGTGCCAGCCGCCCAGGGTGTCCATGGTGGTGGCCAGCGCCGCGGCATAGCTCAACTGGAACTGCTCGCGCAGCACGGTTTCACTTTCCGCCACGATGTGGCGCAGCGCCGGCAGAATATCCGGCGGGGGCAGCGGCGCATGGTCCGCCGCGGCCGCGGCCAGCGCCGCCATCTGCGCCGTCGTCAGGGCTGCGCCACGCTCCGCCAGCAGGCGCTGCAACTGCTTCAGCAGCAGCACGATCAAATCGGACAGCGGGGCCGCATACAGCGCCGCCGCCGGGTTTACAGGGGGCATGGGGTGCGCTCCTTCCGGTGCCGCCAGACGGCCACTATTGTACGGGGCGCGGCGGGCTGATAGTATCATTGTTCCTTAAATTTTTAGCCACTTCTCACAAAAACTGCGGTTGCCACTTTGTTAAACACCGTTATAATGCTGGATAATCTCTTAACCGGCGGTTATTCATCGGGGTATCCCATTGATGATGCTCGCGCTCCCCACTCAGCTCACCATCAACGCAGCACGATTTCAACACGACCTGGATGAACTGGCGCAAATTGGCGAAACCATGGATGGCGGCATCAGCCGTCTGGCGCTCTCGAATGAGGATTTAGAGGCACGGGCCTGGTTCGCCGGGCGCGTGGAAGAAGCCGGCCTGCTGGTGCGCGATGATGAGACGGGCAACCTCAGCGGGGTGCTGCTGAGCGACACCCCCGGCGCAAAGACGCTGCTCATCGGCTCCCATCTGGATTCAGTGCCCAACGGCGGCCGTTACGATGGGTCGGTGGGGGTGCTGGCCGGGCTGGAATGCCTGCGCCGCCTCAAGGAAAGCGGCCTGCGCCTGCCGGTGCATGTCGAAGTCATCAACTTCACCGACCAGGAAGGCAACTGGCAGTCCTTCTTTGGCAGCATGGGGCTGACGGGCACGCTGCAAGAGCTTCAGGTGAGCGACCTGCGGCAGGATAACGCGGCCTTCCGCGCTGCCCTGTTCCGCGCCGGCATTCACCCCAATGAAGTGCACCTGGCCCGGCGCGACCCGGCCACGCTGGCCGGCTACCTGGAACTGCACATCGAACAGGGCGACCGGCTGGATCGTTCCGGGAGCGATATTGGCATTGTCACGCGGATTGTGGGACGCACCACCCTGCGCGTCACCTTCAGCGGCGAATCCACCCATGCCGCCACCACCCGCCGCGACCAGCGCCGCGATGCGCTGCACGGCGCGGCCAATTTCATCAGCCGTATGTATGCCCTGCTGGACGACTACCCGGAGGGCATTTTTAATTGTGGCGATTTGCGCGTGCGGCCGGGGGCGTTCAACGTCATCCCGTCCGAAGCGGTGCTGCGGGTGGAATGCCGCCACCCCCAGGACAGCACCCTGGCGGAGATGGAGCAGCGCCTGAATGCCCTGGCCGAGGACTGTGCCTGTCAGCACGGGCTGTCGGTACGCACGCTGGCTGTCATGCGGCGGCCGGCGGCAGTCATGGCGGAACCCCTGCTCCAGACGGTGGAAGCGGTCTGTCAGCACAACGGGTGTCGCTATGAACGGCTCATCAGCGTCGCCGGCCACGATGCCCAGGTCATGGGCGCGTTTACCCCCTCCGCCCTCATCTTCATCCCCTCCCGCCAGGGCATCGCCCACACCCCCCGTGAATTTACCGAATGGCAGCAGATCGAAAATGGCGCGAATGTGCTGCTGCAAACGATTCTGCGCCTGGCGCTGGAAGGGGCCTGACCCCGATCCTGATGGCCGGGGGCATATTCTCGCCCGGCCTCAGCCTTCAAAATAGCCGGCGGCAGCGATGATGTCCGCCGGCGGCACAAAAGTCGCTTCGACCACGCTGTGGCCGGTACGCCGGCAGTACGCCCGCACCACCTGGTAGCCGATGCAGTAGCCAGCATACGGCGGAATGCTCTCGGCTGTCTCCGCTGCGCCCATATCCCCAAAAATATAGCGCCGCACGCGGCCAAAACCGCGCACGTCCAGCGCCGCGCCGATGAGCCGCCGGGCCCGTTCCATCTGCGCCGGGGGCAGCACCGTCCACGGGCCGGCCACGTCCTCGCCATACAGCGCCACCGCGAAAGCTTCGGCCAGCCCCTCGCCGATGATGTATTCCGCCACCGTCACGTCGTCCAGGCTGCGGCCGCCGTTCATGGGCTGGCCGGCCGCCCCGGCCAGATTATGGTGCATTTCGTGGGCGGCCGCGGCCTTCAGGCGGGGCAGCGACTGCGCTGTGGCCCGCGTGACCGTCACCATCAGCCAGCCGGGCAGCGCCCCGAAACCGGCATAATCCGGCGTGCCGGGCAGGGTACGCGCGGCATCCACCGGCAGCAGGGCCGCGGTGATGTGTGCCAGCGGAATACGTTCCCGATAGTCAGCGAAGGCCTGCACACTGTCCGCCAGCGCCTGCGTCACCTGCTGCCAGGCACCGTATTCCGTCAGGGCGGCCAGCAGCGCCGCCAGCCGGGCCCCCGCCGCGCCGGTGAGGTCGAGGTCGGCCGGGGTAAACAGCCCCCACTGGCGGCTGAGGGCGGCCGCATCGCCGCCAAACAGGGCAAACACGGGCGCAAACGGCGTGATGATTGCGTCGGCAAAGAGGGCCGTTTGCGCGGCCGGATCAGGGGTGGCCAGCAGCCGGCGGTAAATATCGGCTATGTCCAGCACGGTATAGTTCATGAGGTTGCACCTTTCTGCTGCCGGTAAAGCGTGAGGGCCTGCTGCATGAAGTCGTGCAGCACGCTGTCATCGGCGGCCGGGCGGTACGCCGCCGGCAGGGCCGCCGGATCGTGGTAGAGGGCCCGCAGGCCGTCTTCCAGGGCCGGGTCGCCGCCGGTGAAACCGACGATGAGCGTGTGCATCTGCGCGGCCAGCGCCTGCACCTGCGGATCATGGGCCGGCAGATGGCTGTGCCGGCGAAAATCGGCGTACAGGTCGTCCCAGGCGGCCGCGCCGGCCTGTACCGCGGCCGGGGGCATCTGGACGCTGCGCTCATGCAGCCAGTCGGCCCGGTCGGGCGGGAAATAACGGGCCAGCCAGTCGGCTTTGTCGGCGGCCGTCAGCCCCTGCACCACCGCGATCACCTGCTGCCAGTCGATGGCCCGGCCGCCGTCCAGTTTTTCCAGCGTTTGCGCCAGCGCATACGAAACGTGCTGCATTTGCAAAATGCGCCGGTCGATGGCCGCTTTCTGGAGGCGCAGCGAGTCCCGCACATCGTAAGCGGGGTCGTGCAGCAGGGTGTGAATTTCGCGCAGGGAGAAGCCCAGGTATTTGAGGGTGAGGATTTGTTGCAGGCGCAGCAAATCCGCCGCGGCATACAGGCGCGGCCGGGCCCCGCCGCTGGCGCGGGCCGGCTTCAGCAGCCCGGCGCGATCATAAAAATGCAGCGTCCGCACCGTTACCCCGGCCAGCCGGGCAAATTCATGAATGTGATAGCGGGTTTCGTCCATACGGTACCTCAGCCTCCCCCGGACAGTATGCACCCTGACGTTACGTCATAAGCAAGGGGTATTGTAGCAGGCACCCGGATTCATGCCGTTCTCATGTTCATTTCAACGAAACAGCGGCCACAGCGGGTACAGTCAGCAGTATGGTTTCGCACGGCAACACAGGAGCAGGGAGCATGAACATCGTTGATGTGGGGCTGGTGGCCGCCGGGCTGGTGGCGCTGTTCTTCGGGGGGGACTGGCTGGTGCAGGGGGCGGCGCGGCTGGCGCAGTCATTCCGCATTGCACCGCTCATTATCGGGCTAACGGTGGTGGCCGTGGGCACGTCTGCCCCGGAACTGCTGGTGAGCGTGCAGGCGGCGCTGCAAAGCAACAGCCAGCTTGCCCTGGGGAATGTGATCGGGTCGAACATTGCCAACATCGGGCTGATTCTGGGCCTCAGCGCGTTGATCGCCCCGTGCCGCATTCAGCGCTCGCTCATCCGGCGCGAAATTCCGCTGATGATTGCGGTGACGGTGCTGGCGGCGCTGTTCATCCTGGATGGCGACCTGACGCGGCTGGAGGGGGCGGTGCTGCTGATCGGCTTCGGGCTGTTCAATGTGCTGATGTACCGGCTGGCCACGCAGGAACGCCGCGAACACCCGGAGCAGGTGCCGGCGGTGAATGCGCCGGTGCCCCCGGTGCTGATCCGGCGCGGCCGGGAAGCAGCGCGGCTGCTGGTGGGGCTGGTGGCGCTGGTGGCCGGGGCCCAGTGGCTCATCACCGGGGCGGTGAACATCGCCCGCGCCCTGGACATCCCGGAACTGGTCATCGGGCTGACCATGGTCGCCCTGGGGACATCGCTGCCCGAACTGGCGACTTCGGTCATCGCTGCGCTGCGCGGGCACAGCGAGATCAGCTTTGGGAATGTGGTCGGCTCCAACATCGCCAATCTGCTGCTCATCCTGGGGCTGACGGTGTTCATCGCGCCGTTTGGGCCCGGGGCCGGGGTGACGGTGGACGTGCTGGTGATGGTGGGGCTGGCGTTCATCCTGCTGCCGTTTGCCCTGCGCCAGCAGCGGCTGTCCCGGCTGGAAGGCGGGGTGCTGCTGCTGGCATATGCGGCGTTTATCGGCTATAGTTTGCTGTAATTTAGACCGGCGGGCGGCCCGACCGCCTGCCTTTTGAGGACAGCTTATGAACCTGGCTTACGATGAAATTCTGGATTTTGTGACCTCTGCGCCCACGCTGCCGCAAATTGTGGCCTTTGAGCATTCGCCGGGCACGCTGGAGCGGGTGGCCTATTTAATCACGGTGGAAGCCGCCGGAGAGATTACGCCGGAGGAGAAAGACGAACTGCGCGAATTTCAGAAAGCAGCGTACTTCATTGACCAGCTCAAAATCCGGGCCGGGCGACGGCTGAATAGCTGACGGGCCACCGTGAACCTGGCGGCTGCCGGGGCGAAGGGGCCAAACTGAGTCTTGTATCCGCCGGGGCTTTCGGCTACACTCATCAGCGTCATCGGGGAGTGGCGCAGCCCGGCTAGCGCGCTTCGTTCGGGTCGAAGAGGTCGTGGGTTCGAATCCCGCCTCCCCGACAAAACCGCCTTATCATACGATAAGGCGGTTTTTGCATTATGCGGCCGGGCGGGCGCTCAGGCCCGCGTCACCGCGCCGTAATCCGCCTGGCTCACCAGCCGGGCATATTTGGCCCACACGCCGGAGGTGTAATTGGGGGCCGGGGCCGTCCACAGGGCGCGGCGTT
>JALOOI010000091.1 GCA_025454495.1 Anaerolineae bacterium | reverse complement strand
AGGCTGTCCAGGTCCTGCACCAGGCGGTCAATGCCATACCGATCCAGCATGATATGCCGGGCCGGTTCCGGGTCATAGGGGGTGGTGAGCGAGCGCAGGATGGCCGCGGCCAGCGCGGCGGCATCGCCGGAGGGGACAATTTCGCCCGGCACGCCCGCCAGCAGATCGACCACGCCGCCGACGTTGGTGGCCACCACCGGGCAGCCGGCCGCCAGCGCTTCGATGATGGGCACGGGGGCACCTTCGTTCAAACTGCTGATGACCAGCACATTCAGGTCGCTGTAGATGGCGGCGGTATCTTCCTGCCAGCCGGTGAAATGCACCTGCGCCCCCAGGGGGGCGGCCTGGGCTTCCAGCGCGGCCCGCAGTTCGCCATCGCCCACGATGGCA
This sequence comes from Anaerolineae bacterium, assembly GCA_025454495.1. Classification (GTDB taxonomy): domain Bacteria; phylum Chloroflexota; class Anaerolineae; order Aggregatilineales; family Phototrophicaceae; genus JALHOR01. Next base: position 14,674 of record JALOOI010000091.1, on the reverse strand, counting down.
AAATGCGCCTGGGGCATTTGCGCCAGCACCAGCCGGGCCGCTTCCAGGAACAGCGCATGATTTTTCACCGGCATCAGCCGGCCCACAATGCCCACCAGCGGTGCCGCCGCCGGAATATGCCAGGCGCGGCGAAAATGGCCCGCCTGGCGGCCGCTGCGGGCAAAGGCCCGCAAATCGTAGCCGGAAGGCAGCACGATCATCCGCCGCCGGGCGGTGATGTGGTAGCGCTCGGCCAGTTCGCGGCGCAGCTTTTCCGACAGGGTGATGATGCTATCGGAAAAAAGCGCCCCGATGCGCTCGGTGATGATGAAAAACAGCGTCATCAGGCGGTCATAATGGCCGTGAAACGGATGCACATGCATGGTATGCAGCACCACCGGCACGCCGGCCAGCCGCGCGGCGATGCGCCCGATGAAGCCGGCGGTGGTCTGGTGGGTGTGGACGACATCCGGCCGGTGCTGGCGAATGAGCCGGTACAGCCGCCACAGCGAGACAAGCACCTGCACCGGGTTCAGCGAATGGGCCAGGCCCGGCAGCAGAATCGGCTCCACCGCATAGCGGCGGGCGGCATAGTCCATGGTGAGTTCGCCATCGCTGAGCGTGCCCACCACCAGCCGCGTATCATACCCGGCTTCGCGCAGGAAGGCCGTGAGCAAAATTGCCTGAAGCGAGGGCCCGCTGATGTTCAGCCCGGTGGTGATATACATAACACGGGTCATGGCAAACCTCCGGGCGGGGCCGCCGCCGGCTGTGCTGCATCAATAAACAGGCGGTACCAGCCTTCCAGGGTGAGCAGCGCCCACAGCCGCCCCGCGTGATCGTGCCGGCCGGCGGTGTGTTCGTCCAGCAGCGCCGTGACCGCAGCCGGCTGTACCAGGCCGCGCCGGCGGGCGGCCGGGCTGAGCAGCACCTCCCGCACGGCGGCGGCATCGCGGCGCAGCCACGCGCCCAGGGGCACGCCGGGGCCGGACGGCGGGCGGGTGATGAGGCGGTCGGGCAGCAGGCCCCGCGCCGCTTCCTGGAGAATATCGCCGGTGCGGTGGCCGCGCCACTTCAGGTTCAGCGGGATGGTGGCCACATAGTCGATCAGCGGCGCATCCATATACGGGGCGCGGGCGGCCAGGCCGGCCGCCTGGCTGCACCGATCCAGCGTGATGAGCAGTTCATCCGGCAGGGTGGTCAGCAGGCTGGCGTGCAGCAGGTGCGGCAGGGTGGCGCTGTGGGCCAGCGTGGCGGCAAAATGCGCCCCGGCCGCATCCGCCTGGCCCGTCAGCCGCTGAATCTGGGCGGCATCGAACAGGCGCAGCGTCTCAAAATAGGCCCGGGCCGGCGGCCCGGCTGCGTCCAGAAAGGCCGCCGCCCGCTGCACCAGATGCTGCTCCGCGGGGCGCGGCGGCAAATGTTCCGCCAGGGCGCTGGCCACCGGCCACAGCGGGCGCGGCACGGCCGGCCAGCGCCGGCGCAGCACCGCCGCCGCAAAACGCGCATCCCCGGTGAACAGGGCCCGCCCCCCCGCCCCGGTGAGGACGGTGGTCACGTGTTCTGCGGCCAGCTCGCTGAGCAGGTACGCAGGAATGGCGCGGACATCCGCAAAGGGCGCGTCGTAGTGCCAGACCAGGCGCGGCAGCAGCGCCAGGGGCGCTGGCTCCACCCGGAAGGTGGTGTGATCGGTGCCCAGGTGCTGCGCCACCGGCGCGGCGGGGTCGGTGGGGTTGCTGTCCAGGCGGAGGCTGAAGGTTTTCACGGTGCGATTTTGCTGCTGCATCATGGCCACAATGAGGCTGCTGGCCAGCCCGCCGCTGAGGAAGGCCCCCGGCAGGGCGGCGGCCGTCAGGCGCAGGCGCACGGCTTCGGCCAGCAGTTCTTTCAGGCGGTCTTCATAATCCAGCGGCGTAACCACCCCGTCCATGACCGGGGCCAGCGGCGGCATCTGCCAGTAGCGCTGCGGGCGGGCGGCCTGGTCGGCGTGCAGGGTGAGGCTGTGGCCGGGCGGCAGCATATCAATGTGCCGAAAGGCCGTGGCCGGCCCGGGCAGATAGCCATAGCCCAGGTACAGCGCCAGCGTGGCCGGGTCGTCCAGGGCGGCGGCCCGCGGCACGGCCGGATGTTGCAGCAGCGCTTTGATTTCGCTGGCAAAGACGAATATTTCCGGGCTGTCGTAATAATAGAGCGGTTTTTCGCCGGTATGGTCGCGGGCCAGGAACAGCGTTTGCGCGGCGCTGTCCCACAGGGCCAGGGCGAACTGGCCGCGCAGGTGCAGCGGCAGCGCGGCCCCGTACTCCTCATACAGGTGGACGATGATTTCACCATCGCCGGCCGTGCGCAGGCGATGGCCGCGCACCGCCAGATTTTCGCGCAGGTCACGGTAATTAAAGATTGCGCCGTCCCACACCAGCGCCAGGCGTTCATCTTCGTTGTGCAGCAGCGGCGCGCCGGCCGGGTACGCCTCGCTGCCGGGGCCAGCCTGCCCCAGGGCCAGGCTGCCGGTGATGGCCCGGCCTGCGCCGGCAGGACCGCGGTGCCGCAGCGTGCCGCACATGGCCGCCAGAATCAGGCGGTCAGCGGGCTGCTGGCGTTTATGAAAAAAGCCGCAAATACCACACATGGGCATTCTAAGGATGCTGTCGGCCGGGCAGAACATTTAGCATAGCGCAAAGCCAGGCATGGGCAAGGGGCAGGTGAATGCCGGGGCCGGGCAAACGCTGCTGACCTTGCCGCGCCCTCATCCCCGGCCCCTCGCCCGGACGGGCTGCGGCCCGGGCAAGGGGAGCTTTCAATCTTTGCTCCGTGGCTCTGTGTTCAATCGTTGGTTGGGGCACGATGACAGGGTGCCCTGCTATGGATCGCGCCTCTGCCAGGGGCACGCGGGGGTGAGGGCGCAACAGCCGCCCGGAGTGCCCTGGCTGCGTAAGCCCTAAATGCCGGGGCGGGTTGCGGCGCAGGCACTATCGGGCATACAATGAAGTATCATCGGCAGCACAGACCATCGGAAGCTCATGAGCGACGCGAACCAGCCTCAGACTTCAACCGAAGAACTGCGTAAAGTGACCGGGCGTGACCAGCTTGTGCGGGCGCTGGAAGCCGGCGCGGGCGCGTTCCGGCAGCAGTTGCGGCTGCTGCTGGCCATCTGCCAGAACAATGGCCTGAAATCGTCCCGGCTGGCCCAGGCCGAAAAACCGTTGACCATTCGCCAGGCGCGGCTGTATACCCTGGTGCAGCTTGCCGGCAGCCTGCCCCCGGCCGAGCTGCTGGCGGTGTACAAAGATGTGGTGCAAATCGGCGATGCCAGCGTGCGCCTGCCGCTGCTGGCCAAACTGGCGCTGCACCTGCCCCCGGCGGAGTTTCGCCTGGTGGTGCGCGACATCTGGAACCAGACGCGCACGATTGTTGACCCGGTGGTGCGGGCCCACATTTTGTTTGAACTGGCCCCGCTGCTGCTGCTGGTGAACGATGAGCCGGCCACGCCGTCCATTCTGCTGCAACTGGTGAGCCAGGCCGGGGCGATGAAAAACACCGAAGCCCGCCTGCGCTGCCTGACGGCCCTGGTGCCGCGCCTGCCGCAGGAAGTGGCCCTGCGGACTTTCCGCCGCGTCCTCAGCGACCTGGCGGAAAGCCACAACGATGGCCTGTGCGCCCGGTCGCTGGTGGCACTCTCGCCGTATGTGCCGCCCGAACTGGCCGAGGCCACGCTGGAGATCGCCGGGCGCATTCGCCAGCCGGTGGAACGGGCGCGGGTGCTCACGGCGCTGGCCCGCCATATGGAGACGGGCGTGCAGCCCCGCCTGCGCGAGCAGGCGCTGGAGGCCATCCTGGAGATTGACGGCGAAGAAGAACGCGCCGAAGCGCTCATCGCCTTTGCCCCCAACCTGGAAGCCGCCGCCCCCAATACCGAATACCCGGCCATCCTGGAAAAAGCGCTGGCCGTGGTGGTGATGATTACCCGCCGCCCGGTGCGGGCCAAAGTGCTGGTGGGCCTGGCACCCCACCTCACGCCGGACTTGCAGGGCGAAGCGCTGGCGGCCGTCCACAGCCTGCCCGGTGAACGGGAACGCGCCACCCTGCTGGCCGAACTGGCCCCCCAGCTCCCCGGCAATATGCTGGTGGCCAGCCTGGCGGTGGCCCACACCATGCGCGAGCAGGATTCGCGCGTTCATGCCCTGTCCATCCTGGCGCATTATGTGCCCGAAAGCGCCCGCCAGCAAACCATGCTGGACGCGCTGGCGGCCGCCTCCAACCTGGCCAGCCAGTATGAACGGGTGCGGGCCCTGGTCTCGCTGATGGATATTCTGCCGCCGCACCTCATCGAACAGGCGCTCACCAACGCCCTGGAGACCACCCGGCTGATCGACAATGAGAACACGCGCAGCCGTTCCCTCAGCCTGCTGGGGCCGCATCTCTCGCCCCGGCTGCGGGCGCGGGCGCTGGAAATCGCCGCGGATATTCACAACCCGCAGCAGCGCCTGAATGCGCTCATCGGCATGATGAACGGCCTGAACGACGACGAACACCGCCAGCTCATTCAGCAGTTGCTGGTGTGCGCCCGCCAGATGCCGCTGGAATACAAGCGGGCGCGGGCCCTGGTGAGCATCGCCCCGCATATGAAGCCCGAATCGCTGGCCGAAGTCAATGATCTGGCCGATAAGCTGGATGACCCCATCGACCGGGTGAATGTGTATATTGCCGTGGCGCAAAATTTGCCGCCCGACCAGCGCCCGGCGCTGATCGCCCGCGCCTGGGCCACCAGCCAGCGCATCGAAGAAGGTTATGATCGCGCCAGCGTCATCGCCGCCATTGCGCCCTTTTTGCCCGCCAGCGCCGCCGGCGACCTGACCGCGGCCATCCTGAAGACGATCAACGATGTGGCGGATGATTACGACAAGGCCAGCACCATGACGCTGCTCGCGCCGCTGCTGGGCCAGGACGACAGCGCCGCCGCCCCGGCCCTGCCCGGCGGCATGGTGGCCCTGCTGCGCGGTATGGAAGCCGCCCTCAGCACGCCGCAGCAAACGCTGCGGGCCAGCCTGCTGCGCCAGGGCGTGGCCGCCTGGCAAACCGTTGACCCCGAACAGGCCTATACCCTGTGGAAACACCTGGCCCGCCGCCTGGTGGGGCTGCCCCTGCCGGATGTGCTGCTGGCGGTGGAAGCGCTGCTGCCGGTGATTCGGGAATTTGCCGGCGAGGAGGGCCTGCGCGAGGTGGCCGCCACCCTGGGAGCCGGCCGCGACGGCGGCTGAACCTGTCGCATGTTGCGGCGGAATGCGTTAAAATACCGGACGTTTGTGGCACACCCACAGGATGCAGGCATGACCGTGAGTTTCCTGAAAACGTTTATGCACGCTGCCCGCGACATCACCGGCGCAGATCGTGCGCTGGCTGTTGACCTGGAGATGCAGGTGCAGGCCACCCATAACCTGGATGAACACACCCTGAAGACCCCGCGCTTTAGCAATGTGGCTTTGCTCAATTTGCGGCGGGCGCTGGATCAGCAGGTGGCGATTCTGGCCAATAACGTCGTCACCACGCCGGCCGAAGCGCCCATCACCAACACCAGCTTTTCCGATCTGCGGGTGGTGGTGGCCATCCCCGTGCCCACCCTGGGCGCGGTGTATCTGGATCAGCATATTCGGCAGGGGGTTATCCCGCGTGAGACGATTGATCGGCTGTTTGCGCTGGCGCAGGCGGTCATCGCCGCGGGGGACACGGGGCTGTCCGCGGCGGAACTGGTCACCCGTTACGGCAGCCAGCCCACCGGCTAAGCCCGCGGCGGGGCCGGGCGCGGGCTAAAATTTGGGCAGGCTGCGCGGCTGCGGCACACTTTGCAAAATTTCGTTGATGTTGGCCGCCGTGCGCTTGCTGTACAGCCACACCATCCCCGGCTTCACATCCGCATTGCAAATGACCGCCAGCGACACGGTGAAGGGGCTGCCGAATTCGATGATGTAAACACCGTTGCGGTCGCCTTCAAAATAGGTGGAGTGGAATTTAGTTTCTTCCAGCAAATTGGCCAGCGACTTTTGCGCCGAATGGTCAATGCTCAGCGCCTGGGTGAGGATTTGCAGGTCATAATCATCCAGCGTGCCGGCCGCGCCCACCATGTTGCCATCGGTATCCACCAGGCCCACAAAGGCCGCCCGCACATGCTGTAAAAGCTGGTTAAGCTGCTGGTTGATGCGCTTGAACTGGTTGCGGCCCAGCATCAGCGCGGCCGGGCGCGTGCGCGGGTCCAGCCGTTTGGCGCGGTCGCGGCTGATGGGCGCGGGGCGGGCGGGTTCTTCGGTCTCTTTGCGATGGCTGATGAGGCGCTTCATCTCCAGTTGGCGCTCAATTTGCATCAACACGAAAGACATGTTCAGCGGTTTGTACAAATAATCCACCGCGCCCAGGCGAAAGACGGCCACCGCGCTCTTGGCGGATAAATCGTCATCAATGACGATAACCCGCGCCCCCGGCCGCAGCCCGCCCACCACCGCCAGCAAGTCCATCCCGCTCAGGTCGGGCAGTTCGGCCTCGGTGATGATGAGGTCAAAATCCGTCAGCAAAATTTCGCTCAGGGCTTCTTCAAAATTGGTGGACTCAACGGTGGCAAAGCCGCCTGCCTGTTCCAGCGTATCGGTCAACTGGGCACGCAGGTCTTCATCTTTGGCCACGATGAGAATGCGTTCCGGGTGTTCATTTTTCATAAGCGTCCTGCATCCTCACAGCCTGGCCAGAGTCTCGCGGGGTCTCCGGCAAATACGTCAGCAGCAGCGGCTCCAGGGCCAGAAGCTGGATTAAGCCGGTGGCGGTGCCGAGCATGGCGTAAATGAGCCGGCCCGCGCCGCGCACCGGTTGCAGCGCCGCGGCGGCCACATACTGCACCTGCTGCACCTCATCCACCAGCAGCCCGGCGCGGCGGGCCCCCGCCTGCACGACGATAAACAGCGTGGTGGCGCTGACGGGCAGCGGTGGCAGCCCGAAAACATGGCGCACATCCAGCAGCGGCAGCGCGTCGCCGTGGCGGTTGAGCATCCCTACCAGCGCCGGCGGCGCGTCTGGCACCCGCACCACGGCCACCATGGCCGCCACTTCCATCACCTGGTCTACCGGCAGGGCATACTGCGCCTCGCCCAGGCGAAACACCAGCAGCGCAATGCGGTCGGGGGCGGCGGCGCTCATCAGTATCCTTACTCGCGGGTTTCGTTCAGCCACATAATCATGATGATGACCGGTGCCGGCTCGCGCTCCAGCAGAATATCATCCACCAGGTCGCCCATTTTGGATTTCAGGGCGATGAGCACATTGTTCGCCGAAACCCCGGCCAGCCAGGGCGTTTCGGACGAAATTTGCAGCCCTGTGCGTGCGCCATCAATCACCCCGTTCAGGTGGACGGTGTGGGCTTCGCCGGTCTTCAGCACCAGTTCGGCCAGGGTGGCGGCCGCGCTGGCGAGCTGGGCCCGGTGGGCCGGCGAAAACCCCAGCAGCCCGGCCGCGCGCCGCGTGGTATCGCGCACGATCATAATATCCATGCTGTCCTCGACGCGCACCTGCATCACGGGGGGACGCATCTTATAAGGACTGCGTGCTTCACTCATGCCTGTGCTGCTCCAGTGTGTGCCCGTCCTGCCCGGCCGGGCGTGGCCGACGCATCGGGCCGGCGGGTGGCGGCTTAGTCTTCCAGGATGCCCAGTTCCTGGAGCGTATCAATCAAATGCTCCGACGCGAAAATGTCTTTGGGGATATAGTCATCCGCCCCGGCCCGCAGCCCGGACATGGTGGCTTTGGGGCCGGCCTTTTCGGTGAGCATAATCACCGGGATATCCTGGGTGGCCGGGTTGCGCTTTAAGCGCCGGCACACCTGAAAGCCGTCCATGGTGGGCAGTTTCACATCCAGCACAATCAGCGCCGGCGGGTTGGCAATGGCTTCGCGCAGTCCATCCGGGCCGTCATAGGCAATGCGCACCCGCAGACCCACGCTTTCCAGAGTTTCTTTAATTTGCTGCGCCTGTGTTTTACTGTCTTCGACCAGCAGGACTTCGAGTGCCATAGCGATGCGCGCTCCGCCAGATTCATCCTGTTTCTAATTGTATACCAGTTTCAAAATTTGGGGGGCGATATTCCCCAGGGGTTCGATCAGTTCCACCGCACCGCGGGCGGCGGCGGCGGCCGGCATTCCGTACACGGTGCTGCTGGCTTCGTCCTGCCCCACAGTATACGCGCCCTGGCGGCGCATTGCCAGCAGGCCGGCGGCCCCATCGTCGCCCATGCCGGTGAGCACCACGCCAATGGCGGCGCTGCCACAGGCCCGCGCCACCGACTCGAACAGCACATCCACCGCCGGTTGATAGCGATAGCTGCCTTTTTCCGCCAGCAGCCGCGCCACCAGCCCGCCGGGGCCGCGCTCCACCTGGAGATGCGCCGTCCCCGGGGCCAGCAGGATGTGCCCGGGCCGCAGCGGCTGCGTATCGTCGGCGACACTCAGCGGCAGGCGGGCGGCGGCCGCCAGCCAGCGGGCCAGCCCGCCGATAAATTCATGCGGCATGTGCTGCACAATGACCACCGGCAGCGGGAAATCTTCCGGCAGTTCGCCCAGAATGCGATGCAGGGCGCTGGGGCCGCCGGTACTGGCCCCCAGGGCCAGCACTTCGGGGAGGGCCCGCCGCGCCGGCAGCCGTTCCGCCAGCGCCGGCACCGTCACCGGCATTTCCTGCCACAGGCGCTCGCGCCGGGCGATCACCCGCACGCCGGCCATGGCCCGCAGCGTGGTGATGAGCTGCTGCCGCTTTAAGGGAAATTCCGGGTGCTGCCGGTCGGGCGGGCGGGCCACCACCGCCAGCGCCCCGGCCTGCAACGCCTGCAGCGAGAGGGCAATATCCAGTTCCAGCATACCGCTGACGATGACCACCGGCGTGGGGCAGGCCGCCATAATGCGCCGCGTGGCTTCCAGCCCGTCCAGCCGCGGCATTCGTATATCCATGGACACCACATCCGGCCGCAGCCGCTGCACCAGCGCCACCGCGTCTTCGCCATTGTCGGCCATGCCGATCACCTGCAACCCCGGCACCTCGGCCATCAAACTGTGCAGGTAGGCCCGCACGGTTGGGCTGTCTTCGGCAATCACCACGCGAATTGGATCGGTCATGGGCCAGGGAGCTTTCGGCGCTGTCTGCGTCTGCCTTTACTGTACGACAACGTTGTATTAAATGACAGTCAGAAAGGCGCAGCATTCCCGTTAGAGGATGGTAGGTCGCCGGCCGGCATTCATGAAAAATCCGGGCGAGCACCCGGCGGCGGGGGCGACAGCCATCTTTTTTATTTAGTGATTACTAACAACAGGCTTAAGCCACTGCCAGTGAAATTTCATTTTGGGTTAAGCCATCCCCCCTAATCTTAAGCGCAGCAACAGTTTACGTTTATGCTGGATAGAAAGAGGTTGTCACATGGTACGTCGTCGTATCGTTAGTATGGTAGCGCTGGTGGCGCTGCTGGTAGCGTTGTTTGCCGCGCTCAGCGTCAGCGCTCAGGCGGAACTCACCCGTGTACGGATTGCCCATTTCTCGCCGGATGCGCCGGCCGTGCAGATTTTCATCAACGGCCAGCGCAGCGACATTCAGACGCTGCGGTTCGGGGATGTGAGTGGCTGGGTGGAACTGCTGCCCGGTACCTACAGCATCGCGGTGGTGCCGGCCGGTGCCGGTCTGGATGCCGCGGCCATTGGCCCGGTGAACGTCAGCTTTGCGCCTGGTGGCTGGCTGACGATTGCTGCCATCGGCTCGCTGAATGCCGGCACGCTGACGGTGGGCACCGTGAACGAAGCCTATCGCACCCTGGCGGCCGATGAAGCCCGTGTGACCGTGTTCCATGCCATCGAAGATGCGCCGGCCGTGGATGTGATTCTGCCGGATGGCACCGCCATCGTCAGCGGTCTGTCCTTCGGGCAGGGCGCGGTGCTGAATGTGCCCGCCGGCACCTACAGCCTGAGCGTGGTCGCTGCCGGCACCACCGGCCCGGCCGTCCTCAGCCTGCCGAATACGGCGCTGAATGCCCGTACCTTCTACTTCGTTGCGGCCACCAACACCCTCAGCAACCCGCAGGTGGCGCTCTCGGTGGTTGGTCAGAGCCGCGTGGCCCCGCTGATCGGCAAACGCAACCTGCCGAGCATCGCCGCCATCGTCGCCGGTGACAGCCGCTTTGATACGCTGGAAGCCGCTGTGAATGCCGCCGGCCTGACCGGTGCGCTGCGTACCGGTGGCCCCTTCACCGTCTTCGCCCCCACCGATGATGCTTTCGCCGCGCTGCTGAGCGCCCTGAATGTGTCGGCGGCGGATCTGCTGGCGGATACGGCCCTGCTGACCACCGTGCTGCAATACCATGTGGTCGTCGGCAGCGCCCCGGCTTCGGAAGTGACGCGCTTCACCGCCCTGCCCACCCTGCTGCCCAACTCGCAGATTCTGGTGGAAGTGCGCGATGGCCGCGTGTTCCTGAACGATACCGTGGAAGTGATCGTGGCGGACATCGCCGCCAGCAATGGCACGATCCACGTCATTAACGCGGTGCTGCTGCCCCGCTAAGCCAGACTGTGTGCCGGGGTGGGGTGGGGCTTAGCCCTGCTCCGGCAGCAGTACTGCATCAAACAGCGGCAGGCGCTCCCCCGTGCTGCCGATGAACTGCGACCCCTGCCCGATGCGGGCATAACGCATTTCTGCCCCCCTCAGCCCCATCGTGGCGTACACGTACAGCGTTGCATCCACAAAGTGCGGCATAAACACGGCTTCCTGGCTTAAAAGCTGCGGCGCAGCGTCCGCCGCCAGCAGCAGCAGCCGGCCCGGCTGCCCTTCGTTGACGATGACCTGCCCCCCCGGCAGCCACTGCGGCATGGCCAGCAGCCCGGCATTACCGCGGGCGAGGGTCTGCGGCGCGGTGCCATCGGCGGCGGCCTGCTGCGCTAAAAAGGTATTGCTGCCCGGCAGGCGTTCCAGAAACAGCATCTGCGCGGCCGTGGGCGACCAGGCCGGCAGCCCGAAGAAACTGGCGTTCACCGTGCCAATGATGTCGCGCCCGGCCGGCTGATCCACCGGCAGCCGCCACAGCCGGGTGGGGGGTGTGCTGCGGGCGCTGGCCGTTTCGCTGTACAGCCCATTCGGGTCGGGGATGGCCGTCAGCAGGGACGCAGAACCCGGCTCCCAGGCCACCGGCGGGTAAAACCCGTAATGCGAGCCGGTGGCCACGCCGACGAAAAAGAGCAAATTACGCGGCTCCTGCTGCGCCAGCAAATCCACCACACGAATCCGCCCGTCCTGCACGCCATACGTCCCGGCCGCCACCAGCGCGATCTGCCGGCCATCCGGGCTGAGGTGCGGCCGGCCGCCCTCGCCGGGGGGCAGCAGCAGCGCCACCTCGCGCGTGCGGGTTTGCACCCGGTACAGGTCATGCGCAGGCACGAAAGCCGGTTGAGCGCGGCTGAGGGTGTTGAAGTACAGCACCTCAGCATCCAGCCACACCACATCGCCAATTTGCCGGTCGCCGGGGCGGTAACGCAGCGGGCGGCCGTCACCCACAAGCTGCTGTTCACTGCCGCCGGCCAGCGGCACATGCCACAGCGTATCCGGCGCACCATCCGGGCCGCGGGTAAACGCCACCGACTGGCCATCCGGGGCCAGGTACGGCCGAATGACCCCGCCGACAGCGGCCCGGCGCGGGGCCACCTCGCCCGTTTGCCACAGCAGCAAATCGCCGCCCTGGGCCCAGGCCACCACCAGGCGCGGCCCCGCCGGCGGCAGCGTGGCCACCGGGGACGGAGCCACCGCGCCGGGCGCACAGCCGGCCAGCAGCAGCAGCAGCACCAGCCGATACAGCGTGTTCATAAGGCCGCCCTTCGCCAGTGTGTTGATGCCAGCATTTTAACCCGGAATGCCCCCCGGCAACACCGCCCGCCCCCACCTGCCCATTGGGGCAGGCCGCCCCCTGCCCACAGGTGCAATAGGCGCTGGCCGCGTTCCATGGGATGATGAGCACAACGAAACGGGCCGGTAGATACCAGCGAGCAGCCTGTTCTATGTGGAGGAAAAATCATGAGTGAGATGCTGAAATCCCTGTCGGATGCGATGGCCGATGCCGTCGCGGCGCTGTCGCCCTCGATTGTGCGCGTGGAAGCGCGGAAACGCCTGCCCACCACCGGCATTGTGTGGTCGGCGGAGATCATCGTCACCGCGCATCACGGCGTGGAGCGCGACGATAACATCAAAATTGTGCTGCACGACGGCAGCCGCCACGAGGCCACCCTGATCGGCCGTGACGCGCAAAATGACCTGGCGGTGCTGCGCGTGCCCGGTGCCAACCTGCCCCCGGCGAAGATCGGCGATAATGCCGGGCTGCGCGTGGGCAACCTGGTGCTGGCCGTGGGCCGCCCCGGCGACCAGGTGCAGGCCACGCTCGGCGTGGTCAGCGCGTTGATCCCTGGCGCAGAGCAAAAACCGGCCGAAGCCAAAGGCAAGGGCCGCCGCCGCGAAGGGATGCAGGTGCTGCTGGATGGCTACGTGCAGACCGATGTCGTCATGTACCCTGGCTTCTCCGGCGGGCCGCTGGTCAGCGGCGATGGTGCCGTGCACGGCCTGAACACCTCCGGCTTTGGCAGCGGGGTCAGCGTGACGGTGCCGGTGGCGACCATCCGTAACACGGTGGGCACGCTGCTGGCCCATGGCAAAATGCGCCAGGGCTACCTGGGCGTGGGCGTGCAGCCGGTGCGCCTGCCAGAAGCCGTGGCCCACACGCTGAAGCAGGAAACCGGGCTGCTGGTGATGTCCGTGGAGAGTGGCAGCCCCGCGCACCAGGCCGGGCTGCTGGTGGGCGATATTGTGGTGGCGCTGGCGGGCAGCCCGGTGGAACACCTGGATGAACTGCTGGCCCTGCTGCACAGCCGCGCCGGCCAGGCCGTCACCGCGGGGATTGTGCGCGGCGGCGAACACCGCGAGATGCCCGTGACCATTGGCGAACGCCAGTAAATCCGCCATCCCTGATGCGAGCAACGGAGCAGGGCGCTGCATCGTCCTGCTCCGGGAGGTGAAAGGATACCCTGTACTGTGAATATCTGGCAGCAAATTAATGAGTCCGCCGCCGGGGCGGTGGCGACGGTTCAGCGGGCGGTGGTACAAATCGTCACCGCGGAGGGGGCCACCGGCGCGGGTGTCATCTGGCGCAGTGATGGCCTCATTATCACCAGCGCTCATGTGGTGGTGGGCCGGCAGCCGCGCCGCGATCTGCGGGTGCTGCTGGCGGATGGCACCACCCACCCGGCCCGGGTGCTGGCCTATGACCAGGCGCGTGACCTGGCCGCGCTCAGCATCCCGGCGCAGGGCCTGCCGGTCATTGTGCCGGGGCAGTCGCAGCAGGTGCGGGCGGGCCAGTGGTTGATGGCCCTGGGGCACCCCTGGGGTACGCCGGACGCGCTGACGGCCGGCGTGGTCATCGGCACCGGCAGCGCCCTGCCGGAAAGCGACGGCCGTAACTGGCTGGCGCTGGATGCCCACATGCGCCCCGGCCATTCCGGCGGCCCCGTCTTCGATGCTGACGGGCGGCTGTTCGGCATCAACACCATGATTCGCGGGCCGCAGGTGAGCTTTGCCGTGCCGGTGGATGAGGTGGTCGCCTTCCTGAGTGAAGCCGCCGCCGGGGGCGCAGCCCTGCCCGGTGCGCCGGAGGCTGCCCCCGCGCCGCGCCCGCAGTACGTGTAGCACCGGCCGGGTGTGGCCCTGGCAGCTTATTCCGGGGCCACGCCCGCGGCCGGGGCCGCTGCGCCCAGCGTGGCATCCTGCTCATACAGGTACTTCAATGCCGCGGCCAGCGTGTCCACTTCGCGGTAACGCAGGCGCGTAATCCGCGTGACCAGGCTCACCAGCACCGCCTGCATCGGGCTGTGCCGGCCAATATACATCACCCACCCCAGATGCGGATGCCGCAGAAAATCCATGCTGCGGCTGGCCTGGCCGGCGCTGCGCGTGGGGGCTTCTTCCAGCCGGCTTTGTACCAGCAGATGCACCGGCGGCGTGCCTTCATCCAGCCACTGTGCCAGGTCCTGGCTGATGTCTGCCATTGTTTCGCCCGCGCTCACGGCCTCCGCGGATAGCTGCAAAATACGCCCCGGCACATACCAGCTTATCTTGATGCTCATGCTTATTTCCCCCCGCTTTGTGTGCACTACCTGCTGCCAGTATAACCGGCTGCCGTTATACTTGTAAATAATTCCACGGATGCCACCGGCGGGCGGGCCGGTGCAAACGCAGCAAAAATTGAGTTGCAGCGCACGAACTCTGATGACTTTTTCGCACCCTCACCCCCGCCCCTCTCCCGGACGGGCTGCGCCCCGGGCGAGGGGAGTCCTGCCCGGTCAATCCTGGCTCCGTGGCTCCGTGCCGTTGTGTTCAATCCTCTGTTATGCCGATTACGAAGCTGGCAGCGCTAGCTCCGGTTGCCCCGCCCCCGGTATCCAGGGCAAACACAGCAAAAATTGGTTGCAGCGCACGAACTCTAATGACTTTTTCGCGCCCTCACCCCCGCCTCTCTCCCGGACGGGCTGCGCCCTGGGCGAGGGGAGTCCTGCCCGGTGCCAGGGTGCAATTCGCAGGGGCACGATGACATCGTGGCCTGCTATGGAGCGTGCCCCTGCCGGGGGAACGAGGGGGTGAAAGCGAAAAAGCCGCCC
>JALOOI010000301.1 GCA_025454495.1 Anaerolineae bacterium | reverse complement strand
GCGGCGTATACGCTGGTGTGGCTGTGGCGGCGGCGCTGAGGTCGCCCGCCTCCGGCACCCGCGAGTCGTATTTGCTGGCAGAACCCGGTATGATAACCGGCGTAGATTGTGGCGGCCGCCTTGCACACATCGGAAATCACGGCATGTCTGAACGCGATTTGCAGGACATTATCATTTTGATGGTCGAAGATACACCGGAATTCGCGCAGCTCACCCGGCTCACGCTCAAGCGTATCGGGCTGTCGGTCGTCCATGCGCCCACCGGGGAAGAGGCCGTGGCCTATTTGCAGCAGCAGCAGCCCCATTTACTGCTGCTGGATTTAAACCTGCCCGGCATGAGTGGCTGGCAGGTGCTGGAGCACATGGTGGCGCTGTACGGCGCGGGGTCGGTGCCGGTCATCGTCACCAGTGCCTACAGCGACGGCGCAAACCGGGTGATCGGCAAGCTGCAAAACGTCTACAAATACCTCATCAAACCCTTCCAGCCGCGCGAACTGCTGCTGACAGTGCAGCAGGCGCTGAACCTGCCGCCGCAGGAAGTGTGAGCGCCGGGCCCCGATGCGGGCCCGGCACCCGCTTACAGCAGCCCGTCGAACAGCCCGCCCTGACCGGCTCCATCATCATACACATTGTCTTCTTCGCGGCGCTGGCGCTGGCGGCGCAGCCCCGGCAGTTCATCGTTCTCCAGGCCGCCTTCGGCCCGCGTGGAAGGGGCGCTGCCGGGAATGCGTCCCTGGCTCAGCGAGGGGCGGCGCGGCAGCCCGGCCGGGGGCGGTAAACCGGGCGCGGCCGGCGGCGGCCCGGCGGGGGCACCGGGGCGCAGCGGCGGGTAATTCTGCTGCGGCGGGTAATTTTGCTGCTGCGGCGGATAACCTTGCTGCGGTGGATAACCTTGCTGCGGTGGATAACCTTGCTGCGGCGGGTAATTCTGCGGCGGGTAATTCTGCTGCGGCGGGTAATTCTGCGGCGGCGGGAACGCCGGCGGCCGGGCGGACTGGCTCTGGAAGGGGGGCGGCTGGGCCGGCAAACCGGCATCGAAATTCAGCGTTTTGGCCCGTTCCCGCAGGCTCTGGCTGGCGCTCAGGCGGGTGCCATCTTCGGCCGTGCGCCGCAGCGGCACATCATCGTCGCCGCGCCCGCCGCCAAACAGGCTGCCCACCGTATCCCCGATCACGCCGAAAAATTCGCCGCCCACCATGCGTAACATAAAAAACGCCCCGATCAGCAGCAGGCCCACACAGAGACAGGCCAGCGCACACACCGAAGCCAGGATGACCTGAACATCCATACGTCATTTTCTCCGTCTCGCCGGGCGATGGCGGGCGGCCACCGGCTGCCGGCGGCGCAGCCCGCGACTGTCGCTCATTATAAATGACCCTGCTGCGTCTGGATGTCGTCGTTGCTGGTTTCATAATGAATATTCAGAAACGGGCGCGGCGCGGCTTCGTCGCTGTTATCCCGCGCCACGGGCCAGCCACTCTGGGAGGTGGTTTCGCCCTGCTGCCCCAGGTCGGCGGCGGGGATGGTGGCTTTCTGGCGCGGGCGGGCGGCGGCCGGGTCTTCGCCGGGCAAAAAAGTTTGCTCTTTCACGGCCGCGCCGCGCTCCGTTAGCACGTGGGACAGGCGCTCGCCCTCCGGCAGGGTGATGGGCGCATCCGGGTTGGCGACCACCCGATCCCGATCCAGCGCGGTGCGGACGAACATGAGCAGCAGTTTCAGCGGCGAGCGCTGGATGATGAAATACCAGATATAGGCCACCACCAGCAGCCCCGCCCCCACCATGACCAGCCCCACCAGCAGCAGCAGCAGCGGTTCCATCGTCTCTCCTCCCTGTACTTTCGGCGCGGTTGCGTCAGGCTGTGTCAAACGCCTGCCGGAACAGCCCGTAAATGTCCAGCAGCGTATTTTCGATGAACGTTTCCGGGTCGCCATAGCGCACCAGGCTGTCATAGGGGATCACCACCCCCGTCCAGCCGTCCGTGTGCCACTGTGCCGGGAAGGGCAGCGGGCGGTGCAGCAGCCCCGGCGGCATGGGATAGGCATAAGCGTACAGATACGGGCGCGGCAGCCCCGGGCTGGCCGGCGCGAAGCCAAAGTTCAGGTGCGGATCCTGGTGTTCATCACGGCCGCGCACAAAATACAGCATGGACAGATCAAAATGGTGCGACCACACCACCAGCGGAGTCATGGTGCCATTCAGCCGGGCCCGGAAGCGGGCCAGCGCCGTATAGAGGCGGTTCAGCGCCACCGCATAATCGGCCGCCAGCGCCGCCTCCAGCGCAAAGGGCACGTCCGACACAATTTCATCCAGCCGCGGTGTGACCGTGATGCCATAATCCGCCAGCCCGGCCAGCAGCGCGTGCAGCAGCGTCGTCTGCGAATCGCCGGAGAGGGGGATGACCACGCTTTCGCCCTCAGCCCGCGTCCACTGGAGGGCGGGGTAATCCGGGATGAGGGCCCCGCCGGCGAACAGCAGGCGCAGCACGCCGCCAAACGCCAGCGGCCCCGTGTGCAGCCCGGCCGGCTCCACCGCCAGGCTGTGATGCAGCGCGTTGGGCTGGCGGGCCACCGCAGGCACTTTGATTGCATTCAGCACCCCGGCCGCCTGATGCAGCGCGTCACGGGTGCTGTCCCAGTCCACCAGAGCAGGCAGCAGCGACACAGCAGATCCTTTCTTCTGGCCCCGCAGCGGCTGTGCGCCGGGGCACAGGCTATTGTAGCGCGTTCTGCGCCACCCTCCCAATCGAATCTGGATTCGTCAGTGTGATGCACAGACCGGCGAAATTGTGGCGGTGAAAACCATTTCCGGCGCATTCTTTCACACACAATGCAGGATAAACGGCCTAAAAATCGCGCCAGATTGCAGGATGATAAAGCCGCCCGGCCATGCTATAACAAACAGCGTGTCGCACGTAATCATGCACCCGTCGTTTTAAGGAGCACCACTCATGCGGGATTTTGTGGCCAGCAGCGTTCAAAAAATGCGTCCATCCGGCATTCGGCGTTATTTTGATATTGCCGCCACCATGGACGATGTGGTGACGCTGGGAATCGGGGAACCGGGCTTTACCACCCCGGCCCACATCATGCACGCGGCCGTCCACAGCCTGGAAGCCGGCAACACCGCTTACACCTCCAACGCCGGGTCGTATGAACTGCGCTGCGCCGTCACCCGGTATATGGAACGCCTGTACGGGCTGCACTATAACCCGGATAATCAGGTGCTCATCACCGTGGGGGTGAGCGAGGCGCTGTGGCTGGCCATGAAGGCGCTGCTGGACCCCGGTGATGAAGTGCTGGTGGTGGAACCGTGTTTCGTGGCCAATGCGGCCGCGGTGGAGATGGCCGGCGGCGTGCCCGTCAGCGTGCCCACTTACGTGGAACATGAATTTCAGGTGACCGGGGCCGACCTGGAAGCGCGGATTACGCCGCGTACCCGCGTCATCCTCATCAGCTATCCCAACAACCCCACCGGCGCGGTGCTGACGCGCGAACACATGGCCCAGGTGGCCGCCGTGGCCGAAAAATATGATCTGGTGGTTATCTCGGACGAAATTTACGAGCGCCTGGTGTATGGCGTACCGCACACCTGCTTCGCCACGCTGCCGGGAATGCTGGAACGCACTGTCACGCTCAGCGGCATGAGCAAATCCTACGCCATGACCGGCTGGCGCATCGGCTATGCGGTGGCCCCCGCGCCCATCCTGGAAGCCATGAAGAAGCTGCATCAGTATCTCATCATGTCGGCCCCCACCATGAGCCAGGCGGCTTCGGTGCGGGCGCTGGATTTTGGCGAAGAAGACGTGGAATACATGCGCCAGCGCTATGACCGCCGCCGCCGGCTGCTGGTCAGCGGCTTTAACCAGATGGGCCTGGCCTGCTTTGAGCCGCGCGGGGCCTTCTATGCCTTCCCGTCCATTGCCGGCACCGGCATGACGGATGAAGACTTCTGCGAGCGCCTGCTGCTGGAAGACCGCCTGGCCCTCATCCCTGGCAGCGCCTTCGGGGCCAGCGGCGATGGCTTCGTGCGGGCCAGCTATGCCTCCAGCGATGACAATATCGATCAGGCCCTGGAACGGCTGGGCCGCTTTATGCAGCGCCACGGGCTGCTGCAACCGCTGGCCGTGCCGGCGTACTGAACGACTTCACCCGGACGGGCACCGCACCGCGGCCGGTGCCCGTCGTCCCTGAATCACCCCCACC
>JALOOI010000006.1 GCA_025454495.1 Anaerolineae bacterium | reverse complement strand
GGCTGGAGGGTGGTTTCCAGCGTTTGCAGGCCGGCGGCCTGGTTGCCATAGCGCAGGTACACCGTCAGCCTTGGCGGCACGGTGCCGCCGGTGGTGCCATTGGTCACGCGGCCGCGGATGCTGACACTGGCCGGCCGGGCGGCTTCGGTGCTCTCCGGGGCGGGCGCGGCCGGCTGTGCCCGGCTAAAACCGCGCACATAAGCGATGACGGCCCGCATCTGCGCGGTGCTCAGGTCATCGGCATAGGCGGGCATGGTTTCGCCCACGCCTTCGCGCAGGGTGGTTAGCATGGACTCATCGCTCAGATACAGCATCTGGCTGAGATCGGTCATATCGAAAGCGCCGCGGCCGCTGGCGACCATCTCCTCACCATCGCCGCGGCCGTCCGGGCCATGGCAGCGGGCGCATTCCAGCGCGTACAGGCTGCGCCCTTCCTCCTGCTGCGCGGCCGTATAGCGCAGGCTGTACACGTACAGGCTCACATCCCGGCGTTCCTGTTCCGTCAGCGTATCGCGCCAGGGGGGCATGAGCCTTTCCAGGTTGCCCGCGGTGACGATCTGGTAGTAATCATCGGGGAGTTTTGCGCCCACATGGGCATCATCCAGAAAGGAGGGCATGGCCGGCACCTGGCCATTGAGCACCAGTTCGCCCTGGCCCGCGCCATCCAGCCCGTGGCAGGCGGTGCAGTGCTGTGCATAAAGCGCTGCGCCGCGGCTCAGGTCGGGCGGTTGCAGCACCAATGTGGTGGGGGTGGCCACGGGCAGCGTGGCGACGATTTGCGGCTCGCCGGCCAGCCCGCCGCAGGCACTCAGCAGCAGGGCCAGCAGGGCGGCCGCCGCGGGGCGCACCCGCTGCCGCAGGGAAGTAGGCATCACAGAACCATCCTGTTTCACCGGTGGGCGTTATGAGACCGGCTCGGCGCGGGCTGCCTGGATGGCGGCTTCGATGGCCGCATCAATTGCCGCGTCGTCCGCCTGTGTATTGTCGATGATATTGTGCTGTGCGTCCAGTTCGTCTATCAGCTTCAGGACGATCATGCCGCGCTGCACCCACTGCTCGCGCTCGCTGGCATATTCCTCCGGGCTGATCTTGCCGGTGTTAAAATCTTCATCCAGGTCGCGGATATTGGCCAGCACACGCTCATAATAGGCGCGGGCGCGTTCCTGCTGTTTGCTGAGGAACACCGCGGCCACATCCCCCTGGCGGCGCAGCAGCGGCCGCCCGACCCAGGCGGACGTCAGCCCGGCCAGCAGCAGCGCCAGCAGCAGACCTTCCACGCTCATGAGGTGCCCTCGCTGTCGGCGGCCAGCAGGTCATCCAGCAGCACCACCAGCCGGTCATAATCCAGCGGCCCGATGATCGTTTGCACCACCACCCCCTGCCGATCCAGGATGAAATTTTCCGGCGCAGCCTGAATGTTGTAGCGCTTCGCCACCACCTCGCCCGTATCCGGCGCGTTGCGGTAGGTGAGGCCGAATTCCTGCATAAAAGCGCGGGCGGCGCTGTCACTATCCAGCCAGTTCACGCCCAGGATCGTCACGCCCCGGCCGGCATAGGCCTCGTGGATGGCCTGCAAATCCGGCGCTTCATCGCGGCAGGGGGCGCACCAGCTCGCCCAGAAATTGAGGACGACGATTTGCCCCCGGTAATCCGCCAGGCTGAAGGGCTGCCCGGCAAAATCCACCAGTTGAAACGCGGGGGCGGGCTGGCCCGGCTGCGGCTGAATTTCGTTCTGCCGCGCCAGTTGCAGCGCCAGCAGGCCCACCACCAGCGCCGTCCCGGCCAGCAGCACCACCGCCAGCGGGGTGATGCCCTGGCGCGGCGGAGCGGCTTTCGCGGGGTGTTTTTTTCGTTGCTCGTGGCTGTCCAGTAAAACTTCCAGTTCATCCATACCAGGCACATCTATCTACAGAGTTGAACGGGGTCTCCGGGCGTTATACATCGCGCTCCAGGCGCTGGCGATAATCTTCGGCCTCGCCGGCCGTGCCCGTGACTGCGGGCAGCGGGGCCGGGCCGGGGGTGGCCCGCCGCCAGCGCCGAAAAGTGAGCCAGCCGCCGGCGCTGACCAGCAGCACCAGCAGCCAGGGTGTGACCAGGGCCAGCGCCCGCAGCCCCGGCTGCTGTGGCACGCCCACCACCTGCTCACCATAGCGGGCCACAAAGCCGGCAATGATCTGGTCTTCGCTCTGGCCGGCGGCCAGCGCCCGGCCGATTTCATCTTTCCATTCCAGGCAGGCGGGCATCCCGCAGTCATCCAGCGGGATATTTTCGCACACCGGGCAGTACAATTTTTCCGCGATGAGGGTGATGTCATCCTGCGTCACCAGGCGCTGTGCCCGGGCCGGCAGCAGGCACAGCAGCAGCAGGGCCAGCGTCAGCAGTGAGCGCGTCATCCGGCTGCCTCCAGCCGCCGGCCGCGCAGCGTTTGCGTCACGCGGGCCCGTTCCGGGGCGCTTTCCCGCGGCCAGGTGGCGATGAGCGTCCCCAGGATGAGGATGAGGCCGCCCCACCACACCAGGTTCACCAGCGGGTTGATGTACACTTTGAAGGTGGCCACCGCGCCGGCCGTATCGACCCCGGTCAGCAGCACGTAAAAATCTTTTTCCAGCGTGCTGTGGGCCCCGGCGATGGTCATGGGCATGTCCGGGTAATCGTCAATGCGCGGCCGAAGCTGTGTGACCACCGCGCCATCGCGGAACACCGTCACGGTGGCGGTGTTGATGGTGCGGCCATCGGCCGCGAGGCCGCGTTCAAAGCCATCGTAGCGCAGTTCATATTCGGCATCGATGCGGGTGGTTTCGCCCTGGGCCAGCGTGCGCCGCGTCTCCAGTTGAAAGACCGTGCTGCCAATGACCCCGATGCCAATCACCGTAATCCCCAGATGCACCAGGTAGCCGCCGTAGCGCCGTTGATTGCGCCCGAACAGGGCCGCCAGCGCCCGCGGCCAGCTTTCGCGGCGGGTGGCCCGCCGGGCCGCGGCCCCGCGCACGGTTTCCACCATCGCCACGAAGCCGGCCAGCAGCACCGCCCCGTAACCGATCAGCGCGACCAGCGTCAGCGGGCTGCTAAGGCCAATCAGCAGCAGCGCCGCGCCCGTCAGCAGCGCCGGCACGAACAGCGCCCGCCCCAGGCGGGCCACGGAAGTGGCGCTCCACGCCGACAGCGGCGCGATGCCCATCAGCACATACATCGCCAGGAACAGCGGCGGCGTAACCTGCATAAAATAATCCACGCCCAGCGTGATTTCGGTGCCGGTGAACAGTTCCGAGAGGATGGGTGCGCCAAAACTGCCCCAGAAGATGACCACCGTCAGCGCCATGAAGATGATATTGTTCAGTACGAACAGCGTTTCGCGGCTCAGCAGCCCGGTGAAATGATGCTCATCCTGAAGGTCGCCGCGCTGCCAGCGCCACAGCAGCAGCGCCAGCGCGATCAGCGTCATCGTCCCCCAGAAGGCCAGCATGGGGAAGCCCACTTCGGAGCGGGCGAAACTGTGCACGCTTTCGATGACCCCGCTGCGGGTGGCAAAGGTGCCGAACATCACCGCGCTGAAGGTGGCGATCACCAGAAACATGTTCCACACTTTCAACATGCCGCGCTTCTGCTGAATCATCACGCTGTGGATGAAGGCGGTGCCCACCAGCCAGGGCAAAAAGGCCGCATTCTCCACCGGGTCCCAGCCCCAGTAACCGCCCCATCCCAGGACATCATAGGCCCAGCGCCCGCCCAGGATGAGGCCCAGGCTCAAAAACAGCCAGGCAATCAGCGACCAGCGCCGGGTGGCTTTAATCCAGTTGCTGGATAAATCGCCGCTGGCCAGCGCGGCCATGGCGAAGGCAAACGGCACGGTGAAGCCCACAAAGCCCAGGTACAGCATCGGCGGGTGAATAATCATGCCGAAGTGCCGCAGCAGCGGGTTCAGTCCCTGCGACGTATCTGCCAGGCGGGTGGCATCCGGCAGCACAGCCCCCGGCGGGATGAGCGCCGTCTCCACCACCTGCGCGTCGGCCGGGGCCGCGGGCAAAATCCAGAAGCGGGTGAAGGGATTTTCCAGGAACAGCACCAGCCCCACGAAGAACAGCAGCGCGGCCATCATGAAGGCGATGCTGTAGGGCATCAGCCGGCGGTCGCTGCGCCAGTTGAGCAGGATCGCGCCGGTGGTGAACAGGCTCATGGTTAAACACCAGAACAGCAGCGACCCGCGCTGCGACCCCCACAGCGCCGTAAAGCGGAAGAAATCCGGCGTTTGCGGGTCAGTCACCGACCACACATAGGCAATCTGATAGTCGCGGGTGAGCAGCGCCACCAGCAGCGCCCCGGTGGCCACCAGCAGCAGCGGGAAGGTGGCCAGCGCGGCATTACGCCCGCTGATGACCAGCGCCTCACGGTGCAGGCGCTCGCCGGCCACGCTCATCACCAGCGCATACAGCGCCGCCACAAACGACAGCGCCAGCGCCGCCAGACCCAGTTCAGCCAGCATAGCGCCCCCCTATGACTGCGCGGCAGTCAGATCAGGTGTGCCATCCTCAAAGCGACTGGGGCATTTGAGATTCAATTCTGTGGCGTAAAAAATGCCGTCGCTGCCCATTTTGCCGCTGACGATGGCCTGCGCTTCGTGGCGCAGCAGGTCGGGCATCACCTGGTTTTCCATCTGGATGACCAGGCGCGTGCGGGCCGGATCGTTGACGGCCTGGTGCAGCGCTGCGGCCAGATCGTCGAATGTATCCGGGATGTGGGCGACGGTAAAGCGCAAATCGCCGGTCTGCGAATCGTAGACGATGCTCTCACCCAGGACAGCACCGGTGAGCCGCACACTCTGCCCGACCAGGGCCGGGTTATGGGCGACTTCGGCCACGGAGATGAAAAAACGCGCCCCGGTCATGGTGCCGGAGAGCGCCAGATACAGGACGGCTGCCAGGATCAGCCCGCCGCCAATGAGAAATTTAAGCCGTGCGTGGCTGCCGCGCTTGCGCTTGCCGGCAGCCGCGGCCCCGCCCGTTTTTTCCCAGGCTAACTGTGCCATGCTCATTCCCTTCTCGCTCACTTACTTACAACACAACATCCCCTTGCCCCTGATTATACGGGATATTGTGAACTTTATCACAGGCTTTTTTTGCGCCATCGGCCCCCCGGCGCTGTGCGGTCAGGCCTGGCTTTCAGCATCGGCTTCCGGCTGGTCTTTGCCCGCCGTCAGCAGCCCCACCAGCAGCAGCCCGCCAATGCCGATCAACAGCATTCCCAGGGTGAGGCCGGTCGCCGGGGCGGCTTCGGTCGCGGCCGCGGCTTCTTCCTGCGCCAGCACGCTGCCGGCCGCCAGCAGGATGAGCAGCAGCGCCATCCCCCGGCCAAACATGAATCGCATGGTCATATCGTTGCCCCCTGTTGGTGGTGTTGTGAATCCGCCGTTATTGTAGCGCATTCCCCGCCGGCGAAGCAGGGCAGGCGGGGCGTAAAAAGGCCCCGCGGCCGCCCCGAGAGCAGCCGTGGGGCGGGGCTGGCTCAGCCTTCCGGCGGC
Source organism: Anaerolineae bacterium (assembly GCA_025454495.1). Classification (GTDB taxonomy): domain Bacteria; phylum Chloroflexota; class Anaerolineae; order Aggregatilineales; family Phototrophicaceae; genus JALHOR01. The sequence continues at coordinate 41,347 of JALOOI010000006.1, read as the reverse complement.
ACGGGCTGATCCTGGCTCTCCAGGAAGGCCAGAATATCGGCCAGCATTTGCATATCCAGCCGCGTACCGTAGGTGTTGGGCATCAGGCCGTCATTGTAGCCGGGCGCGATGTAGCGCGACGGCCGCAGGATGCTCTCCACCAGGTATTGTTCGGCGGTGTAGCCGGCCAGCGCACTATCCGCCAGGCGTACCTCCACCGTGCGCGTCCATGACGCTTCGGTGGTGGGGGCCGTCACCCCCTGATGGCAGGTCATGCAGGTGAGCGTTGCGCCGTCCAGCGTGGGTTCCAGCCCGTTGTACAAAAGCTGGCCCATCAGCGGGTCGCCGGTGTAATTTTCCAGTTCCGCCAGCACTTCTTCCACATTGTCGCCGGTGGCGCGGGCGGCGATGACCGCCTCCAGGGTGGTGATCTCCAGCGTGAGATCGATGATATTTTCCACATCCTGCTCAGCGGGGGCGAAGCCGCAGCGCACCGCCAGTTGCTGGTACAGCACGCCCAGGCGGAACAGATTCTCGGTGGAGATCGTCGGGTTATTCTCAAAATCAAAGTTGAGCGCCATGGCGAACAGTTCCTGCTGTTCCTTCAGGCGGGCGGGGGTGCAGTCGGGGTCGGCGGTGGCGGCCGGCGGGGCTTCCTGCGCGGCCAGCAGCCCGGCGGCCAGCAGCAGCAGCGCGGCCACAGCGGCCGTCAGCAGCCAGTGAGGAATTGATCTCTGCATACCATCCATCTCCTGCGTATGGGCTATCCTGCTGCATGGTAGCACAAATCAGGCACCTTTGCAGCGACAGGTCACAGGGTTTGCGGGTGACGAATGTAAGGGTGTGTAATACAACAGCCCCGGCCTGGCCGGGGCTGCGGATTGGTGACGCAGGGCGGGGTTAGCCGCCTTCGGCGTAGCTGCGCAGGTAGGCGATGATGTCCGCCATGTCCTGGGCGGTCATCTGCTCGCCAAAGTTGGCGGGCATCACGCCGGAAGAATAGCCGGTGACGATGTATTCATTGGGCAGCACGATGCTGTGGATGAGATACTGTTCCGGGGTCCAGCCGGCGAACTGCGCTTCGTTGAGGCGCTGCCCGGTGACATTGGCCCAGGTCAATTCGGTATCCGGGGCCTGGGAGCCGCCCATGTGGCAGCCCGAACAGCCGAAGCGGGCATTGGCCTGCGACCGCGCCTGACCTTCGTAAAGCTGCTTGCCACGATCGGCATCGCCGGTGAGGGCGGCTACCGCGGTGACAGCACTATCGACATCGGTGCCCAGGGTGGCCACGGCCGGGCCAGCGCCACCGCTGCCCGGCAGCCGGGCGAACTGCTGCACGGCATACAGGTCTTCCAGCGTCCAGGCATCGCCTTTGTTGTAATTGAGGATGTAATTCACAATATCGTCGATCTGGTCAGCCCGCAGCGGGCCACCGCCCGTCTGTGACCAGGCGACCATGGCCTGGGGCCACAGATTGTTGCTGCCGGGGCGGCCATGGATCAGCGTGGTGCGGATGTAACCGGCCAGGTCACCGCCCCAGCCCACCTGGGCCAGGCGGTCGGCATCCTGATCCAGATACACGGTGAAGCTGAATTTCTCCGTCACCCCGCCGCTGTCGGCAGCGGCGCGCATCTGGTTGTATTTGGGCAGGTAATCCGCCAGCATCGCCTGTTCCAGCGCCATCAACTGCGTATCGCGCTCGGCATACAGCGGTTCAAGCTGCGCCTGCAGGGCGGCGATGCGCCCGGCGATGCTCTCCGGGTCATCCGGGTTGATCTGGGCGTTGATTTCGGTGAGGCGGGTGGCAATTTCCGTCTGGCGCTCGGCCGTCACGGTGCCGCTGCCCAGTTCCGCCGTCAGCGCCCCGCGATCCGTATTAAGCGTTTCGAGCTGCGTATCGAGGTCATTCCACTGGCGCTCCAGCCCCAGGATTTGCCCGTTGACGGCATCGATAAAATTAAAGCCGAAAAGCTGCGGGTTACGCAGCGCCGGGGCGCGGCCGGCAATGCCCAGGCTGTCCTTGCCGTGGCAGGTGGAGCAGTTGGCGGCGAACAGTTCGCCACCACGCTCGATCGAGCGGCCAAGATGCTGCTCTTCGAAGGAAGCCATGCGGGCGGGTTCGTTGATCGCCACCCACCCGACCAGGATCATCACCGCGACGAACATGGTGATGCCGGCCAGGATGCGCCCTTCGATGCTGTTGATGACAAAACGGTTAATCAGCATGAGTTCTCTAGTCCTGTGTGACCCTGCGGATGACAGGCAGGGGGCAGGCCGCCCCCTGCGAGATACTGCCTTAGTCGAAGTAGGCTGAATCGACGTGCAGGTAAATGTGACGGGTGTAAATGCGGCGTTCCTGCACCGGGATCGGGTTGCCAGCCTCGTCCAGCAGCACATTGCCGTCCGCATCCTGCATCATACGCACGTTGCCCTCAGCATCGCGGACGAGCAGCGGAATGGGATTGCCGGTTTCATCCAGTTTGGCGCGGCCATTTTCAATTTCCACGCCATCCCAGATGATGGCCATATCCACCCGGCGCAGCCCCGGCTGGTAATCGCTGACGACGATCATGCCGCGTGCGCCGGGCAGTTCGCCATGCCGTTCTTCCAGTTCATGGGCGAAAGTCTTCAGCACGCTGTAAAGCTGCGGCGCGTCGTCCGGCACGGTGCGGAAGCTGGCCGGCATATTGATGAGATGATCGGTGCTGGTGAGGCGGAATTCCACAAAGTCATACTCGGTGACGAATTTACCGCCTTCCTGGTTGGGATCCCAGACGATGCGGCCGGCCATCTCTTCGTTGAATTCTTCCACCGCGGCCCGCGGGTTGTCGCTTTCCAGTTGCAGGGTGGTATAGGCCCCCGGCACAAGCTGCGCGTAGGGCACAGTACGCATCTTGCCGACGTGGTTATGGGCCGGTTCCATGGTCAGTTCATGCAAAATTTCGGTTTCGGCGGCGGTGGCCACGGCAAATTCGGGCAGCCCCATGTAGCTCAGCACCGTGGTGAAGGACACCAGCCCCATGGCCACCGACAGCGAAATGCGGCGGTGAGCATAACGGCGGCTGGGTGTCACATCCAGGTAGGGCAGCAGCGACAGCGCCCCCAGGGCCAGCGTGGGGAACAGAATACCCCAGAAGAATTTATCGCCCAGTTTCAGCGCTCCCTGAATCCACAGGAAGTACCAGGGGGCGGTGGTGCCCAGGGGGGTATTTTGCGGGTCGGCGTGGCTTTCCAGCGGTGCATGGTAGAACCAGATGCACAGCACCACCATGATGAAGGTGGTCACGCCCAGCCACATCAATTCGTTGGTCAGAACGTCCGGGATGAAGTAGACGCGCTTATCCAGCGGCACGCGCTTGGCGGTATCTTCGCCGATATTTTCCACGCGCGGCGGCAGGCTGTGCCCGTGAATGATGACCTTGTAATAATGCACACCGGTGAAGATGAACAGCAGCAGCGGCAGCAGCAGCACGTGCGCCAGGTAAAAGCGCAGCAGCCCGTTCGCGCCCAGTTCCGGCGCACCACGCACCAGCAGGTTCACCTGCTCGCCGATGACCGGGGTGGCTTCGGCCATGGAAGCGCCAATCGTCACCGCCCACAGCGCCAGTTGATCCCACGGCAGCAGGTAGCCGGTGAAGCTCAGCAGCCCGGTGATGGTCAGCAGCAGCACGCCGGTAAACCAGGTGAACTGGCGCGGCTTTTTATAACTGCCCGTCACCCAGGTTCGCATCATGTGCAGCGCCACGATCAACACCATGGCTTCCGCGCCCAGGCGGTGCAGGTCACGGATGAACTGCCCCAGGGGCACGTTGTTCAAAATTTTCAGCATGTTCCCGTAGGCCAGTTCCGGCGACGGGGTGTACCACAGCATCAGCAGCAGGCCGGTGATGGTTTCAAAGACCACAAAATAGGTGGATAACCAGCCCAGGCGAAAGGTGGGGTAAATGCCGGTCATATCCTGATGGAAATAGCCGGGGCGCATGTGCAGCCAGAAGCCATCCGCGTGGGGTGACAGGCGCGGGTTGGGGCGGCGGCTCGGCGGGTCGCCACGCAGCGCCTCGCGGATGTCCTGGATGTTCATCCCGGCGGTAATACGCTGGACGGTTTCGTCGACACCTTCCAGGACTGCCTTCTTCAGACCCTTCTCGCGCACATCGTCCAGGAAGGACGGAAAGGGAAGAATGGACATAACTTTAAGCCTCTTTCATAGACGGTTGACAGGTAGCCTGCGCTTTACAGTGCTGTAACGTCATGCCCCGGCCCCAGAATACGGCGGCCGGTGTTCACTTCGATGCGCACAATTTGCTTGTTTTCCGCCAGCACAATCGGGGTCAGGCCTGCGCTCTCCGCTTCGCTGCCATCCGAATAGACGATCCGCACCGGGAAATGATCCAGCCCGCGCGGAGCCGGACCTTCGATCCAGGTGCCATCGGCCCGGTATTTAGACCCGTGGCAGGGGCATTCAAAGCGTTCATTGGTGGGGGCCCATTTGGGCAGGCAGCCCAGGTGAGTGCACACCCCGTACAGGGCCATCACGCCGCCATCGGTGTGGGCCACATGGAAGCGCCCGGAAGCGACGAAGAATGGCGCATCGCCGGTGGACGGTAATTCCACCGGGTCAAAGGGGAAGACCCCCCCGAACTCGCCTTCCCGGAAGCGCGGGAAAGCAAACCAGATGGTGGCGGCCCCGAACTGACCGAGCATCAGCGCGATGGATGCACCCCAGATGTAATACAGAAATTCCCGCCGGCTGGGCGCGGCGACCGAGACCGCCGGTTGTGCCTGCGCCACCGCCGACTCTGGCGCGGTTCTGGCAATGCTGGCGCGAGATGCCGCATCGCTTTTGGCTGGATTTGCTGTCGCCATCTACACTTTTCTCCTTGCCAACGACACATTCTGAGTGGACAACACACCAGGCCCATATAATCTGCTCGCATGGTATTCATGCGGTGTTTATATGAATGCGAAAAATGTCACAATCTCAGCCCCCACACTATAGCACAATCTGGCAGGCCTGTCAAAAATTTTACACCCCCGGCCGCCGGTCGCCCGCGTGGGCCCAAAGAGCGTATTGCCCGCCGCTGGCTCTCAGTCCATAATAACGACATGGTGCTGCATACAATTGTTTACGGACGGGTGACCTGGGTCAATATCGTGTATCCCACGCCGGCAGATATTGAGGAACTGCGGGAGATGTTTCCCTACATTCACCCGCTGAACCTGGAAGACTTACGCAGCCCCACCGAGCGCCCGAAAATTGATGTGCAGGATCAATACCTGTTTGTGACCATGCACTTTCCCCAGTTCGATCATCGTCAGTCGCTGTCGCGGGCCCGCGAGGTGGATTTTATCATCGGCCGCGGCTATGTGGTCACGGTGCATGATAACCTGCTGAAGCCCATGCAGACGCTGTATACCCTGTGCGACCAGAGCGAAGCCCAGCGCCAGCGCCTGCTGGCACGGGGGGCCAACCATGCCTTCTACGTCATGATTGATATGCTGGTGGATTATGTGCAGCCCATCCTGCGTAAGGTCGATAGCAACATCCGCGAGGTGGAAGAAACCATCTTCAGCAGCGATGGGCGTTCCATCATTCAGCAAATCGGGCTGATTCGCCGCGATGTCATCGCCCTGCGGCGCATCATTCGCCAGCAGGTGCCCATCATTGAACAGCTTGAACGCAGCGAATACCCCATCCTGCGCGAAGATATGGAAGAATACTTCGGCGATATTGCCGATCATCTGCACCGCGAGCGCGACATCATCGACGAAAATTACGAAGTCATCAACAGCCTGGCGGATACGGCCAACACGCTGGCCACCTACCGCGTGAACGAAGTCATGCGTATTCTCACCGTGATGTCGGTGTTGATGCTGCCGCTGACGCTCATTTCCAGCATTTATGGCATGAATATCACTTTACCGCTGGCAGAACACCCGGATAGCTTCCTGATCGTGGCGCTGACGATGATCGGGATTGCGGTGGCGATGCTGCTGTTCTTTCGGAGGCGCGGCTGGTTATGACCGCCAATGGCTTGAAGCCCGCAGCCCTCATCCAGACGGATGAGGCTTTTGAGGCGCTGCTGCCGCAGCTCGCCCGTGAGCCGCTGCTGGCCATCGACACTGAATCCAACGGCATGTACGCCTATCAGGGGCGGGTGTGCCTCATCCAGGTTTCCACCCGCCAGGCCGATTACATCATCGACCCGCTGCCCATCACCCGGATGCAGCCCCTGGGCGATCTCATCGCCAATCCGGCGATTGAAAAGGTGTTCCACGCCGCCGAATATGACCTCATCCTGCTGAAGCACGATTACGGCTTTGAGGTGAACAACCTGTTCGATACCAGCCTGGCCGCCCGCCTGTGCGGCGAAACCAGCATCGGCCTGGCGGATTTGCTGGCGGCGCATTTTGGGGTGACGGTGGATAAGCGCCACCAGCTTGATAACTGGCTGCTGCGCCCGCTGCCGGCCGAGAGCCTGCGCTACGCCCAGATGGACACCCACTACCTGCCGCGCCTGCGCGATATTTTCCTGGAACGCCTGAATGTGCCGGGGCGGCTGGAAGAAGCGCTGGAAATCTTCGGCGATGCCACCCGCGTGGATGGCAGCGCCACCGATTTTGACCCGGAAGCCTACTGGAAGATCGGCAAAACCGGCGGCCTCAACCGGCGGCAGATGGCCCACCTGAGCGAGTTATACATGGAGCGCGACCGGCTGGCCCGCGAAGCCGATGTGCCGCCCTACAAAATCATGAGCAATGGCCTGCTGGTGGAAGTCGCCCGCCACAACCCGGCCTCCCTGCGCGAATTGAACCACCTGCGCGGGGTGCAGGAATGGCAGGTGCGCCTCTATGGTGAGCATCTGCTGGCCGCCCTGGAGCGCGGCCGCAGCAGCCGCCTGCCCACCCCGCCGGATTCCGAAAATCCTGATCCGGTCATTGCCGAGCGCTACATGCTGCTGCACGCCTGGCGCAAAGAACGCGCCGCGCAGCGCGGGCTGGATGCCAGCCTCATCCTGTCGCGCCGGGTGATGCGCGACATCGCTGCCAGCCTGCCGGCCACCCCGCAGGCACTGGCGCAAATTCACGGCATGGGGCCGTGGCGCTTGCAGGCCTATGGCGCAGAACTGCTGGCGGTGGTGGCCAGTATGCGCCGCTAAACGGGTTGCTGACCACCGCGTAGACAAGGATAAACCGGCATGAAACTGACGTTTTATGGTGCTGCCCGCACCGTTACCGGCTCTCGCCACCTGCTCGAGGTGAATGGCACGCGCATTCTGCTGGATTGTGGCCTGGTGCAGGGGCGGCGTTCCGAGTCCTACAGCGCCAATGTGCGCCTGCCATTTGAGGCGGCCTCCATTGACCTGATGATTCTGTCGCACGCCCACATTGACCATTCCGGCAACATCCCTAACCTGGTGAAAAATGGCTTCCGGGGCGACATCATTTGCACCCCCGCCACCCGCGACCTGTGCGCCACCATGCTGCTGGACAGCGCCCACATCCAGGAGCGCGATGTGGAATTTGTGAACAAGAAGCGCCGCAAAAAGGGCGAGCCGCCGGTAGAGCCGATTTATACGCAGGAAGACGCGCTGAAAGCGCTGGAATATTTCATCTCCCAGGGGTATGGCCGCCGCCGCCAGATCGCTCCCGGCATCCACCTCACCTTTAAGGATGCCGGCCACATGCTCGGCAGCGCCATCACCGTGCTGGAAATTGCCGATGCTGACCTGGGGCGTGAGTATGTCTTCGTCTTCAGTGGCGACCTGGGGCAGAACGGGCTGCCCATCATCCGCGACCCGGAACTGATTGAACGGGCCGACGTGCTGATTCTGGAGAGCACCTACGGCGACCGCGAACACGGGGCCATGGTCGGCTCAGAAAAGCGCCTGGAGCAGATCATCAATGAGACGGTGAAGCGCGGCGGCTCGGTCATCATGCCCGCCTTCGCCGTGGGCCGCACCCAGCAGATTGTGGTGTCGCTGCACCGCCTGTACGAGCAGGGCGATATTCCGCGGATGCCCATCTATGTCGATAGCCCGCTGGCCGTGAATACCACCGGGGTCTTTAAGCTGCACCCGGAATGCTACGACGAGGAAACCCGCCGCTTCATGCTCCAGCCGGGCAATACCGATCCTTTCGGCTTCGACATGCTCACCTACATTCAATCGCTGGAGGAGAGCAAACGGCTGAATTTTGAGCATACGCCGTGCATCATCATCAGCGCCAGCGGCATGGCCGAATTCGGGCGGGTGCTGCATCACCTTAAAAACCGCATCGAAGATGAGCGCAATACCGTACTCATCACCGGCTGGCAGGCCCCGCATACCCTGGGGCGGCGGCTGGTGGAAAAAGCGCCCCGTGTGCACATCTTCGGCGATGAATACCCGCTGCGGGCGCGGGTGGAAGTGCTGGACGGCTTCAGCGGGCACGCCGACCGCAGCGACCTGCTGCACTGGGTGGGGGCCATGCAGCAGCGCCCGCGCCGCACTTTCCTGGTGCATGGCGAACTGGCACCGGCCACCGCGCTGAAGCAGGCCCTGCACGAAACGTACCAGATGCAGGTGGACATCCCGGAGATCGGGCAGCAGTTTAGCATTGAAACGCTTTAGGGCGACAGGCCCGCGGAGGCATGGATGACGGAACGCAGCATCTTTTTTGAAGAATGGCGGCGCTGCCTGTGTGAGCATTACCGGCACGTTATCCGCACCGGCGACGACGTAACGCGGCGCTCGCTGGTGAAGGTGCTGGAGCGCGTGGGCTTTACCGATGACGAACTGCGCCAGTTGTACCTGGAGGCCACCCTGCGGGCCGAAGACATGCCGGCCGATTTCGTGCCGGATGCCGCGCAGCTTCCTTTCCAGGTGCATCCGGCGGAATGCACCTGCGCCGCCTGCATGGATGAGGTGCTGGAAGCCGGTCACGATGTCGCCGGGCAGCCGCTGCCCCCGCCGGAGCCGCTGCCGTCACCCGAACCGGCCGCCACCGGCCTGCTGTTCAGCGGGGTAGATCTGGACCGGCCCGCCTCCCCGCCCGCCGCCGACAGTGCCGACAGCCAGAAGAAGAAAAGCACGGAGAAACCCCGCCAGATGTCCATGTTTTAGCGGTGTTATTTTGTGTTATGCTTACCTCAATCGTAAGCTGAGTATTGAGGAAAGCGCTGCTTATGCTGCTCTTGCGCCGTCTGTGCTGGCTGTCATCGCTGCTGGTGGCGGTGGTGTGCACCGTGCTGCTGCTGAACGTTACCGCCCCCAACCCCACCGGGCGGCGTTATTCCAGTGATATGCCCCTCACCACCGGCCAGGGCAGCGCCGGTGAAATTGGGCTGGACGGTGAGCGCGTGCTGGCCGCCGACCTGGGCGGCGTACCCCGCAACGACAGCCCCGATCAACGCCAGTGCTTTTGCAACGAAACCCGCCGCACCACCCCGCCGCCGGCGGACTGCCGCGCGTGTTACGTTTACGCGCAGCTTCTTTCAGATTATCGCCGCCCGGATTTTGTGACCGATACCTACATCGCTGAGAGCAAAAACACGCGCAACCTGTTCTACGAAAACCGCGACTTTGACCAGGTGGGCGATTATGTCATCGCGGCGCGGGCGCTGGGCCGGCCGCTGTGGCTGTTCACCCGCGTCGATACCCGGGTGGATGCCGAATTTTACCGCATGGTGCGCTCCACCGGCGGCGATGTGGTGCCCTATTTCACCGTGCCGGGCTATGTAGACCCGGTAGACCGGGCGGCGCTGGCCGGGCTGGGCGCTTCGCTGACGCTGTTTGCCCTGCTGGGCCTGCTGGAGATGCTGTACTACAACCGCCGGCCGCTGCGCCCCCGGTCGGCCCCGCCTGCGCCAGAACCGGCGCGGGCCCCGGCCCGGCCCGCGGCCCCGGCCACCCCGCCCATCGTGCCCGATGACCCCAAAACCCAGGTCGCCGAGCGCCGCCAGCGCCTGGCCCGCCGGCAGTCGGCCGTGCCCGCGCCGGAAGATACGCCGCTGCGCCGGGCGCAGCGCAGCACGCGCACCGCCCGCGAATTTGAGGCGAAGATCGAAGATCAGGCCTGGCTGGACATGGATACCGGTGATGCCTGGCAGGATCAGAATCACGATCAGGATCGGCCGCAAAAATCCTGACCGGCCGCCGCTTCCTGAATATTCGTGCAGAAACGGCCCCGGCCGCCCGCAACACCGGGCCGGCCGGGGGCGAAACCGTGCTACAATGCAAACAGAGCAGGGCAGCGCCGGGAAAAAGCCCCGGTGCCGGTTCATGGAGGCGGATGATGATACGATGGGTGCGACGAATACTGCTGCTGGTGGCGCTGGTGGTGCTGGGACTGGCGGTGGCCGCGCTGCGGGGCAGTGTGCCGGTCAGCGTGCGCCCGGAAGCGGTGCTGGTGGCCGGGGTGATCGCCGCGCTGGTGGCGCTGGTGGCCCTGGCGCTGGAAGTGCGCCGCGCCGTGCATCATCCCACGCCGGAAGAACCGCCCATCAGCCAGAAACCCATCATCCCGCCGGATGATGGCCCCCCGCCGCCGCCGCCCACCGTGCGCCCGGTGGTGCCGCCGCCCCCGCCGCCGGTCAACCAGCAGGTGGTGATTGAGCGGGCGCTGAAAGCGGCCGAAGAAGCCGAAGCCTTCGCCCACAAAACCAACGGGCGGGTACGCATTAGCCTGGAGCTGGACGAAGACGATCAGGATGATTGAGGTTGATGCTGTTTACGCCGGAAGATGCCGGCTGGATGCGCCTGGCGCTGGCCCGGGCCCGGGACGCGCTGTTGACCGATGATGTGCCGGTGGGCGCGGTGGCCGTGTATGCCGGTGAGGTGATCGGCAGCGGGGGCAACCGGCGCGAAGCCGATCATGACCCAACCGCCCATGCCGAAATGTTCGCCATTCGCCAGGCCGCGCAGGCCCTGGGCACCTGGCGGCTGGATGGCGTAACGCTGTACTGCACGCTGGAGCCGTGCAGCATGTGCGCCGGCGCGATGGTGCTGGCCCGGCTGCCGCGCCTGGTGTATGCCACCCCCGACCCCAAAGCGGGGGCCGGCGGCAGCCTCATCGACCTGCTGCGCCACCCGCAGCTTAACCACCAGGTACAGGTGGACAGCGGCCTGCTGGCGGAAGAAGCCGCCGGCCTGCTGCGCGAATTCTTCCGCCGCCTGCGGGCCGAAGGCCAGAACGGCCGCCGGCCCTACCGCCCCCCGGCTTAGCGCCCGCCGGTGATCCGCCGCCGCACAAAGATCAAAAACATCGCGCCAATGGTGGCCACGACGAAATTGGCACAGTACAGCGCCAGGCCAGATTCCGCCCGGCGATACACATCCACATCCACCAGCCCGCCCACGAAGCTCACCAGGAAGCCGCCCACCACCGCCCCCATGATGCCGAGCAGCAAATCCTGCCAGATGGGGTAATTCTTCGTGCCCATCAGGCGGCGGGCCACCGCCCCGGCCGCAAACCCCAGAATGATCCAGCCGATGCAGATAAACGGCGCACTGATGAGCCAGGTAATCACTTCCATGCTGTTTTGCCTCTCTATGCTGAGTCCTGATGCCACCATTATAACGCAGATGATGACCGCTGTAGCCCGCCGCGCCCGAAAATTTAGGGTTTTCCTGCGCCGGGGGCTGTGGTACCATGCGCGTATGGAAGGGTGCCAGAGCGGTTGAATGGGCCCGTCTCGAAAACGGGTATACCTGAGAGGGTATCGAGGGTTCGAATCCCTCCTCTTCCGTCACCAGCAGGCTCGCCCACCCGGCGGGTCTTTTTTTTAAGTGGCCGCGGGCGGCACCGGGCCGGGCCGCCAGAGATGACGACGCTCCTATGACGCTTCCTCTTTCGGCAACGCGGCGTGCGCGGCCGCTATACCTGGGCCTGGCCGTGCTGGTGCTGCTGGGCGGCTTTGCGCTGCGGGTTTACGGCCTGGCCCGCATCCCGGATGGCCTGCACAATGATGAAACGGTGTACCTGTATCGTGCCTGGCGCTTTGCCGACGGCTACGGGATGCCGCTGTATTTTTACGACGCGCCCGAACCCTTCGATGCCATGGTGCGGGCGGTGTGGCTGCGCCTGGCCGGGATCACCCCCTTCGCCAGCCATGTGTTCAGCGTGCTGCAAAGCCTGGTGGCGGTGGCGCTGGTGGGGCGGCTGGCCCGGCGGCTGTACCGGGGCCACGCCTTCAACCGTGAGATGGCCCTGGTGGCCATGCTGGCGCTGACCAGTGTGCCGGCTTACGTCATCATCAGCCGCAGCATTTACCGCGCCGCGTGGATCGTGCCGCTGCCGCTGCTGGCGCTGTGGTGCCTGCTGGTGGCGCTGGCTTCCGCCCGCCCGCGTGATTTCGGGCTGGCCGGGGTATGTTCTGCGCTGGCGCTGATGTTTTACCTCAGCGGCCTCATGTTCCCCCTGGTGGTGCTGGCGCTGGCGCTGCTGCTGCGCCTGGTGTACCGCCGGCCGCTGCCCGCCTGGCGCAATACGCTGGCGTACCTGGCCGGCTTCGGCCTGATGCTGCTGCCGTGGCTGTTCCTGCTGGTGAGCATTCCCAACTGGCTGACGACGCGGCTGGAGGTGCTGCCCGGCATCAACCCCGTGCGTGATCCGGGCGCTTTTCTGGCGGCGCTGGTGACTTACGGGCAAAGCGTGGCGCTGCCCACCCCGGCCACCCAGTACATTCAATATACGACGCTCACCAGCGGCCACCTGAACCCGGCGCTGCTGCTGCTGGCGCTGATCGGCGTGCCGGTGCTGCTGTGGCACTGGCGCAGGCCCTTCTGGCTGCTGCCGCTGCTGCTGCTGGGCGCGTTTGCGCTGCCCGCCATCCTCTCCGGCGAGCCGGATCACCCGCTGCGCCTCATCGGCACCTATGCGCCGCTGGCGTTGATCGTGGCGGCCGGGGCCGGGGCGCTGCTGCGGCTGGCCCGGCCCTGGCTGGCCGCGCCGCTGCTGCTGGCCCTCACGGCCGGCAGCCTGGCGTATACCGCCGCCCACGTGCGCTATCATTTTGACGAAAATCCCGCCATTCGCAGCGATCCCTACACCCATTCCGGGCTGCACGCGCTGTATCACCTGGGGGTGAATGCCTTCAACCGCCATGTGCTGAACAGCCCGCAGCCGCTGTATGTGCCCATGGCGCTGGTGCTGCATCCCAATGTGACGGTGATTTTGCGGCCGCAGCATTACCATACCGTGCGCGGCTACCGCGCCGGCGAAGCGCTGCCGGATGGCGCAATCATCCTGCCGCCGCGCACCGGCTACGACTTCCCGCCCTACGGACTGGCGCAGCAGTACGCGCTGCTGCTGCCCGCCAGCGGCGAAATCGTCATTTTGCCCGCCCTCCCCGCCGACGAAGCGGCCGCGCTTCAGCAGCGGGTGGAGACCACCGGCACCCCGCTGTTCGCCCCCGGCCCGGAGTCGTGGCAAATCGGTATCACGCTGCCGGTGCAGGGCGCAGCGGTGTTTGGCGGCGTTGTCACCCCGCAAACGCCGGTGAACGCCGTCTTTGATGACACGCTGCGGCTGGTCGCGCTGCACGTCCCGCGGGCAGCCACGCCGGGGCAGTTGCTGCGCCCCACGCTGTTCCTGGAGGTGCTCAAACCCACCGCCACGGATTACTGGATGGTGGTGCAGGCCTTCGATCACCTGGGGGGCAGCCGCGGCTCCACCACCTTCTGGATTTATAACTGGCTGTATCCTACCCCCATGTGGCAGCCGGGGCAGGTGATCCCGGTGGTGGCCGAAATTCCCCTGTTTGCGGACGCGCCGCCGGGCGCTTACCGGCTGTCGATCGGGGTGTTCGTCAAGCCGCGGGATACGTTTGTGCCGGTGGTGGATGCGACCGACACGCGCCAGGCGGGGGAGCGCCTGCTGGCCGGGCGTTTTGTGGTGCCGCTGCCGCCCGCGCCGCCCCCGCCGGCCACCGCCGTGGCGCTGGAATCCGCGCTGGTGAACGACACCCTGCAACTGACGCACATCGCCTTTGATCCGCCGCCGGCCGACCTGGCCGCCGGCCGCCCGCTGGCGCTGACGCTCTACTGGCAGGTGCTGCGCCCGCCGGCGGAGGATGCCACGCTGTTCATTCATGTGCAGGACAGCGCCGGGAACATCATCGCGCAGCATGATGGCCCGCCCTTTGACGGCCGTTACCCGACCGGGCACTGGCTGCCGGGCGAAACGGTAGCCACGACGGTCACGCTCAACCTGCCGGATACCGCTACCGACAACCGTGACCGCAACCGTGATGTGACGTTATATGCCGGCTGGTATCACCCGGTGACGCTGGCCCGCCTGCCGGTGACGCAGCAGGGCACCCGCCCGCCGGATGATCGCCTGCGCCTGGCAGCCTTCACGCTGCCCTGACCCATGGATTCGCACTTTCATAGAAGCACACACAGGAGATACCCATGAAGCGTACTATCGCCGTCTATGGCAGCGCCCGTCTGGCGGAAGAAGACCCCCTCTATGCTGAATCGCGCACGGTGGGGCAGATGCTGGCGCAGGCCGGCTACGCGGTGATGACCGGCGGCTATGCCGGCGTGATGTCGGCCGCCAGCCAGGGGGCCGCCGAAGCCGGCGGCCACGTCATCGGGGTGACGGTGCGCCAGCTTGAATTGATCGGCGAGCGCGTGGTGAACCCGTGGGTGCAGCAAGAAATTAAGTATGATACCCTGCGCGACCGGCTGCACCACCTGACGCATGAACCGGATGGCTACGTCGTCATGCCGGGCGGGGTGGGCACGGTGCAGGAAGTGGCGGAGGTGTGGCAGCTTTTCCGGCTGCGGGCCATTCCGCCGCGGCCTTTCATCCTGTACGGCGCATTCTGGCAGCCGCTGCTCACCATGCTGGCCGATACGCCCTACATCAACGCGCAGGAGCTGGCCCTGGTGCAGCAGGCCTTCACCCTGCCGGAGATCATCGAGCGCCTGGAGGTGTGGTGGCAGGCGCAGGCCCGCTAACGCCACCACCGCAACGTTAGCCACGGAGGGCGGCCGAAACGGCCTGACCAAAACTGCCTGTTGATGTGTGAGGGAGGAACTGCAAGATGGATACACAGCGTCTGGTGAGCCTGCGGGCACAAAAAGATCACTTTTTTAAGACGCATTCGCAATCGCCGTTGAGCGCCGCGCAAAAGCAGGTCTTCACCGGCTTAAGCTATTTCCTGCCGAACCCGCGCCTGGACCTGACCGTGGCCGTGAGCGTGTTTGAGGATCGGCAGGATGTGACCATCCAGACCACCACCGGCGACACGCGCTGGTACCGGCGTTATGGCGCGTTTGAGTTTAATGTGGGGCAGGCCGTGGCCCGCCTCACCATTTACCAGACCCCGCACGGCTATTTTTTGCCCTTTGTGGATGCGCTGGCCGGCACGGAAACGTACCCCGCCGGGCGCTATCTGGAGCCGGTGGCGCTGGCGGAGGGGCAGTTTCACGTCGATTTTAACGAAGCCTATAACCCGTACTGCGCCTACGGGCCGCAGTGGTCATGCCCCCTCACCCCGGCGGAAAATCGCCTCAGCGTGGCCATCATGGCCGGCGAAAAAATGCCCGCCGGGGACTGGGCCGCACTGACGTAACGCCGGGATAAATTGCTCAGGGGCGCTGAACAGGTTATTATTGCCGGTGTGAAGGATACCCCGACTTAAGAGAGGAAACCGATGCCGCCACAAGCTGAACAGGACGATGAGATCCTGGAAGGTCTGGATGATGATGCCGCGTCCGGCGGAGATGACGATTTTGAGCGCAAGCTCGCTGTCTTTATGCAGGACGTAGATCGTCATATTGCCATCATCAAAGCGCCGAAAAAGTATAAAGCGGAAGAACGGCTGGCCTCGGTGCGGCGGCTGGGGGAACTGGGCGAGATTAAAGCCATCGAGCCGCTGGTGCTGGTGTACCAGAAAGATAAAACGCCCGGCATAAAAGAAGCGGCGGCCCAATCGCTGGGCATGTTCCGGGCGCTGCAAGAAGCGCTGGAAAATGACGATGAGGAAATTCGCCAGTACGCCGCCGACCTGTTGCAGGAGATCGTGGAGACGCGGCAGCCGGGCCGGCCGGCCCGGGTGAAGCCAGCCACGCTGCGCCGGGCGATGGTGGGCCTCACGCTGAGCTTTGTCCTGCTGCTGCTGGTGGGGGCCCTGCTCGGCGGGGGCGGCGGTGATGCCGGCCCCGCGCCGGAAACCACCCCCACGCTGGAAGTGGCGGCCGCGCCGGCCTCTGCGCAGGCGGTGGCACAGCAGCTCAGCGCGGATTATCTCAGCCTCAGCGCAGATATTAACGGCGTGCAACTGGCCCTGGCGGCCATCAGCAGCGGCACCCCGCCGGATTGCACCGTCCTTAATACGCCCATCGAGCGCGTGCCGCTGACCGTGCCGGCGGAGGTGGCCGCGGCCAGCCCGGCCCTGGTGCAGGCCGCCGACACGCTGGCCACCGTCGAAACGGCCTACAGCGGTGCCCGCCAGGCGCTCAGCAATCACTGCCTGGCCACACCGGCGCTGACGGCCGCCGAAGCCAGCCGCCTGGCCGGCGAACTGACCCTGGCCCAGGCGGGGATGAATGTGCTGCCCGGTATCCTGGCCGGGGCCGGGGTCACGGTGCCGCCCACCCCCGCGCCGATGACCGCCACGCCCTCGCCCACGCCTTCGCTTACGCCCACCATCACCGTCACCCCCTCGCCCACGGTCGATCCGCGCGATATTCGCTCGCAGCGCCTGGGGATGCAGCAGATCATTGATACCATGATCGGCTCCCGCGGGCATATGATTGTGCTGCGGGCGTACTGGACGGATGTCGTCACCACCGGCGCAACCGCCGGCTGCCTCACGCTGCCCGCCCCCGGCCTGCCGCAGGATTACCAGCTTCCGCCCGACCTGGGCGCAGAAGTGCCGGTGCTGCAACAGGCTACCGTCAACATCAATACCGGGCTGGATTTGTCGCGCCAGTCCTGGCAGGCCTTTGAAGCCGCCTGCGCCGCCCCCGCCACCCTCACGCAGATCGCCACCACCCAGGCGCAGTTTGTGGATGCCGCCATCAACGCTTTTGAAGAAGCCCAGGCCGCGCTGGATACCCTGCCGGTGCGTTAATCTGTGGTCGCTGCCCCGTGCCCCCCGCTGACGCAGCGGCGGGGCGGGGGCGCGGCCGGCACCAGCACCCCCGGCCGGCGGCGTTTAACACGGTTTTCACATTGACCACCACCGGCCTTTATGCTACGATTTGTCGGCGCTGTTCCAGCACAGCCATTCCCGTCAGTAAAAAGTGTTCGAAAGGGCAAAGCAATAGCTGCCTCGGATTACCGTATTAATCGTGAAATACGTGCGCGTGAAGTTCGGCTGATCGTCGAAGAAGAAAATAAAGAAAAAGACGGCCCGCCAACCTCGCGCAATATGGGACTTGTGTCTCTGGAACGCGCGCTGGAAATTGCGTCGGACATGGGCATGGACCTGGTGGAAGTTGCGCCGGATGCCAGCCCGCCGGTTTGCCGTGTGATGGATTATGGCAAATTTCAGTATGAACAGCAGCGCAAAGAGCGCAAAGCCCGCAAGAATCAGGTTAAGGTAGAAATCAAGGAAATTCAGCTTAAACCCAAAACCGATGATTACCACATTGGTTTTAAGCTGAAGCAGGCGCGGGAATGGCTGGTCGAAGGGATGAAGGTGCGGGTGCGGGTGCGCTTTCGCGGCCGCGAAATTACCCATTCGCATCTGGGACGCGCAACCCTGGATGAGATTAAAACACTGTTGAGCGATGTGGCGCAGGTGGAGCAGTCCCCCAATATGGAAGGGCGGGATATGCTCATGATCCTCGCGCCGCTGGCCGAGAAGAAATAACACGCGGAGTAAGGGCAACGTGACCAGAAAAAAGACGAAAGACCCGAAGAAGTATAAACTGAAGACGCACAAGGCGACCGCCAAGCGTTTCCGTGTGACCGGCACCGGCATCGTCGTGCGTACCCGCGGCGGCAAAAGCCACTTCCGCCGCCGTAAGTCCGGGCGGGTGAAGCGGGCGCTGGACAAAGTGACGACGGTGGGCAACAAAGCCTTCGCCCGGCGCATTCGCATTCTGGCCCCTTACCTGGGCAAGTACAAAGCCAACCCGCCGGCCTGACCCGGTCTTACCTCTGTTATGCACGCACCGGGGCGCAAACGGCTGTCCCCGGCTGTTGAAGGAGCCGCAACACCATGCCAAGATCAAAGACCGGTGTCGTCCGCCGCCGGCGGCACAACAAAATCAAGAAGATGGTGAAAGGGCAGTGGCTGTCCCGCGGGACGCTGTTCCGCCGCTCCAATGAAGCCATGCTCAAAAGCCTGTGGTACGCCTACCGCGACCGCCGCGCCCGCAAACGTCAGTTCCGCCGCCTGTGGATCGTGCGGATTAACGCCGCCGCCCGCCTGAACGGCCTCAGCTACAGCCGCTTTATCTACGGGCTGAAGCAGGCCGGCGTGGAGCTGGATCGTAAAATGCTGGCCGACCTGGCCGTGCGCGATGCCGACACTTTCCGCAAGCTGGCGGCGCTCAGCCAGCAGCACCAATAGGCCGCCGCTACCCGGCGCAGTCCTCAGGCAGGGTCGAAAATGACCCTGTTTTGATTCAACCGCCGGGCGGCCCGGAGGAATGCCCATGAACGATGTCATCACCAGCCTGCAAAATACCCGTGTGAAGCTGGCCGCCGCGCTGCAAAAGAGCGCCCGCGCCCGCCGCCAGGAACGCAAAATTCCGCTGGAGGGCGCACGCCTCATCCGCGATGCGCTGCTGTGCGGCCATGTGCCGGATTTTGTGCTGTATGACCTGCAAACGGCCGATTATGAACTGGTGGCCGCGCTCCAGGCGACGCGGGCGGTGCTGATGCCGGCCGCGCCGGATGTCATTAAGCACGCCAGCGAAACGCAGCAGCCCCAGGGCATGATCGCTGTCTTCCCGCTGCCCATGCCGCGAATGCCGCGCCAGCCGGGGCGCATCCTCATTCTGGATGCCGTGCGCGAACCGGGCAATATGGGAACGCTGCTGCGGACGGCCGCGGCGGCCGGCGTGGAGGTGGTGCTGCTGGCCCCGGAATGCGTTGACCCCTACAACCCCAAAGTGCTGCGGGCCGGCATGGGGGCCCATTTCCGGCTGCCGCTGGTGGAAGCCGCCTGGACGGAGATCGCCACCTATTGCGAAGCGGTGACGGTGTACCTGGCCGCCGGCGATGCCGAACAGCCCTACAGCGCGGTGGACTGGCGCAGCCCGCACGCGCTCATCATCGGCAATGAGGCCCACGGGGCCCGGCCGGCCGCCCGGCTTAACGCCACCCGCATCGCCATCCCCATGGCCGCCGGCACAGAATCGCTCAATGCGGCCATGGCCGCCACCGTCATCCTGTTTGAAGCGCAGCGCCAGCACCTGGCCGGCCCCGCGTAGGGCCGGGCGAGACTGGCGGTTGCCAGCCCCCCGGCCGCTGGCGTATACTGAAGCCATGATGACAGAACAGCGTTCACACCACCACCCTTCAGCCTGATACCCGCCTGACCGCATCCCGCCCGTGCCTGTTCCCGCGCGATGCCGGTCGCGCTGTTTTTGATTCTGCCATTCGTCATGCACGCACAGACAAGGATGCCGCCATATGCCTCACCTTAAGCCCCGCCTGCCCAGAGGCTTCCGCGATTTTCTGCCGGAAGCGATGCTCAAGCGCGATTACGTCATCACCACCGTCCGCGAGGTCTTTCACCGCTACGGCTTTGAGCCGCTGCAAACGCCGGTGCTGGAACTGCGCGAAACGCTGTTCGGCAAATATGGCGAAGATGCCGAACAGCTTATCTTTGAAGCGCAGCACGGCCGCAGCGATAAAGACCCGCTGGCCATGCGCTATGACCTGACGGTGCCGCTGGCGCGGGTGGTGGCCCAGTACGAAAATGACCTCAAATTTCCTTTTCGCCGCTACCAGATCGCCCCGGTGTGGCGCGGGGAACGGCCGCAGCGCGGCCGCTACCGCGAATTTTACCAGTGCGATGCTGATATTGTGGGCGTGGGCAGCATGGCCGCCGATGCCGAACTCATCAGCCTGCTGGTGACGGTGCTGCAACGCCTGGGCTTTGTCGAGGTGGTGGTGAAGATCAACAATCGTAAGCTGCTGACGGGCATGGGGCAGTATGCCGGGGTGGAGACTGCCCAACTGGCCGACCTGTACCGCAGCGTGGATAAATTCGACAAAATTGGCGCGGACGGCGTGGCCGAGGAACTGCGCGGCCGCGGCATTGCGCCGGCGGTGGTGGCCCGCATGATGACGCTGCTCCAGGCGCAGGGCCCCGGCCTGGCCGCGCTGGATGCCGCCGAAACGTTGATGCAGGGCAGCGCCGAAGCCCGCGAGGGCATCGCCGAACTGCGCGACATGGCGCAGCACATGGCCGCGCTGAACATACCGCCCGCCTTCTACGAATTCGATTTTACCATGGTGCGCGGCCTGGGCTATTACACCGGCCCCATCTTTGAAGCCGTCTTCAAAGGCGGTGGTATGGGCAGCATCAGCGGCGGCGGCCGCTACGATCAACTGATTGGCATGTTCCGCAAGGAGAGCCTGCCCACCACCGGCATCTCCCTGGGCATTGAGCGCTTCATTGACCTGATGGACGACCTCAACCTGTATCCGGCCCACATCGGCGGTACGGTGGTGCAGGCGCTGGTGACGATCTTCAGCGAAGATACCCGCGCTGAGTCCACCCGGCTGGCGGCCGAATTACGCGCCGCCGGCCTGTGCACCGAGCTGTACATGGCCGAGGGTAAATTGAAGCTGGGCAAACAATTTGAATATGCCGATAAAAAGCGTATTCCGCTGGTGGTCATCCTGGGCAGTGACGAGATCGCGCAGGGGGTGGTGAAGGTGAAGCGCCTGGCGGATGCCAGCGAAACCACCGTTCCCCGCGCCGACCTGCCGGCCGCGCTGCGCCACCTGCTGCCCGCCTGAATTCGGCCCGCTTACGGAACGGTGTTCGGATCCAGAATATACTGCCACCAGTTCCAGGCGATGCCATCCGCCGCGCCTTTAAGGTGCGGAAAATGGCGAAACCACCACAGATGATGCAGGCGAATCGCGCCGTCGCCCCATTCCTGGCAGGTGACGGGGCGCGGTTCGCCGCGCAAATCCGGGAAGTGGTACCAGGTATCGCAGCGGCTGAGCACCGGGCGCGGGTTGCCCCAGTCATAATCATGCTCGCTGTTGGGGGCGAAATGCACATTGCCGCATTCGGTCACAGCCCCTGGCTGGTGCCGGTCGCAGCGGATGAACTGCGCCCACAGATTGGCGGGGGGCGGCACCTGTTCAAACACCCTGGCCAGGATGGATTCGGCCCGGTGGCCGAAGTCCTCCAGCATTTCGCCCACGCCGCGCTCAAAATTGAAGCCCATGATGACGAAGCGGCGGTGCGCGTGTTCGGTGCCGGCCAGCGCGGGCGCATTGCACCAGAACGCGCCGGGCCCGCCCATGATCGACTCGTAGTAGCCGCCATAGGGATGGCCAAACAGCCACACCTCATCGATTGCGCCGCTGTTCAGGCGTGGAATGAGGTTAAATTCCTCCACCAGCCGCAGATAATCCACCCCGTCCGGCTCATGAAAGCGGCGCGTGCGCCAGGCTTCCAGATAGCTGTGTTCATCGTAGCGAAAACCGTCGCGCTTCACCGGGTAGCCATCCACCACGATCTTTTCGGTGATGCTGTAGCGGGCATAGCCATAGGTGGCGAAGTGCAAATCGTCAATGCAGGCGGCGGCCAGTTCATCCGGCTCGTACCAGCCGAAGAAATCGCGCAGGGTGGCCCCGCCCTGGGAGCGCAGCACCGGGTTATGGGTAATCATCAGCACGTTGCGCGTCAGCGGCTCCGGCCGCCGGTCGGGCGGCGGGGGCGGCCCGTAAGGCGGGCGCGGGCGGCTGCGCGGATCGTTGGGGTGGTGCGGCGGCGTGGGGTAGCGGTTCAGCAGCGGGTGGCTCATGCGTCCTCCGGGGGCAGCGGCGCGGCCCACACCGGGTCGGTGATGGTGCCTTCGGGGTTGGCGGTAAGCTGGCGCGTGCTGCCGGTGTCGCGGTTGACGATGTAAAGCTGGCGCACGCCCTGGCTGTCGGTGGTGGTGAAGGCAATTTCGCGCAGGTCCGGGCGGGCGGCAGCCTGCGGGTTCACCAGGGTGCTGCCGGTGAGCAGCGTCAGTTCACCATCAGTGCTGTCCAGCGTGTAAACCTGGTTGGGCGTGGTGATGAGCAGCAGCCCGCCGGTGGCGCTCCAGCGTAAGCCGGTGGCGTTCAGAAAATCGCCGGGCGGGCTGGCCGGCTGCGCGGGCATCCGGGCGGTATTGTTCAGCAGCACCAGCGCCCCGCCGGGCAGGCCGGTGGCTTCGGCGCGGCGGGTGCGTAAATAGGCCAGCGTGGCCGTCACCGGGTGATGCACCGGCGCGAAATCGCTGCCATCGCTGCTGGCAAAGGTGAGGCGGGCCCGGTTGCCGGTGGCGATGTCCCAGGCGTAAATATCGCTGCCGCCGCCGGCGTAATACAAAATGCGGCCATCCGGCGTAAACGTCAGCCCGCGCAGATCGGGGCTTTGCAGCGGCACCAGCACGCGCTGGCCGTTGCCCTCCGGGCAGGTGTTCGCGCCGATGTAGGAGGCGATGTAAATATCCCCCGCTGCGCCGGGCTGCGCTGCCGCGAAGAAGGCGAGCTGCTGACCGTCCGGCAGCCAGGTCACCTGGCGCACATCCGCCAGCCCCAGGCAGGAGACCTGCTGGGTGTAGGTGCCATCGCGGCTGCTGATGAAGACCTCGCGGGCGCTGCCATTGCCGGGCGCGACATAGGCCAGCAGCGTTTCATCCGGCGACAGGGTAAGATCGCTGAGGGTGCGCCCCACGCCAAACGTGACGATGAGGTTGTTATTGCGCCCGTCGCCATCCACCGCGGCGATGGCATCGCCATTGTAGATGTAGTAGAGCGTGCCCGCGCCCTGGTAGCCGGCCGGGGTGCGGGTGGGGATGGGCGCGGGGGTGGCCGCGTCGGTGGCGGTGACGGTGGGCGTGAAAGTGGGTGGCAGCGCCCGCGGAGTCGCGCTGGCGGTGGGCGCGGCGGCAGTGGCCGTTTGCGCCGCGGCATCGGCCGCTGCGGCCAGATCAATGGCCGTGGGCAGCGCCCGCGACGGCTGGCAGGCGCTCAGCAGCAGGCCCATCACAAAAACCAGAATCAGGCGTTTCATCGGCCGCGCTCCATCAGGGTGTCGGGTGCCGGCGGCCCGCAGCCGGGCCGGTGTGGCTATTATAACCGCCCTGTGCCGGCGGCGCACTGACCCGCCCGCTTATTGCCCGGCGTTTACGATACGCAGCATGTGAGGCAGGCGAATCGCAGTTATAATACCTTTAGACGAACCCGCCACCTTTTGCGGAGCATACTTTATGATGCAAACGAGACGATTATTATTCTCTGTGGCACTGCTGCTGCTGCCGGCCGCGGTGCTGGCGCAGCAGCCCACACCGATTCCCGCCCCGGCGCAGCCGACCCCCATCCCGGCGCTATCCACCGGGGGCACCGGCAGCGCTCAGCCCGCCCTGGGGCCCATCACCATTCCCACGCTGTCGGCGCTGCCCACGGCCATGCTGCCCCCCGGCTCGCAGGCGCTGGCCACCCCGGCCGCCCCCGGCGATAGCAGCGCTCCGGCCGGGGGCGTGCTTCAGCAGCCCGCCAGCAGTACCGATCTGTGCCCGGCGCTGGTGCAGGATGCCTACAACGCCACCGCCCTCACCTGTCCCACCCTGGCCAGCGGTGAAGCCTGCCTGGGTAACGGGGTCATCGAAGCCTCGCCGCGGGCGGATTTGCCCGATTTTCAATTTGAACTGCCCGGCAACAAAGCCCGCCTGGCCGACCTGAGCGAGCTGCGGCTGCGGACGCTGGATACGGAAAGCCGCGCCTGGACGGTGGTCACGGCGCAGTTCCCGCTCAGTTCCACGGATGCGGCCAGCCCGCCGCTGAACACCGCTTTCGTGATGGTGGGTGATGTGACCATTGCGGATGACGGCCAGCTTTTCTCGGCCGGGGCCCGCAGCGCCACCGTGCTGGCCACCAGCGGCATCAACGTCCGCCGCACGCCGGATACGTCCGGGGTGGTGGTGTGGCAGTTAACCCCGTCCGAACAGGTGACGGTGACGGGTCGCAGCCGCGACCAGCAGTGGATTCGCATTGAAATTCCGGGTCGCTTCGGCGGCATTGGCTGGGTGTATGCGCCGTATCTGGATGTCACCGGCGGGGCAGAAACGCTGCCCTTCGTCAGTGCCGACTCGCCGCGGCCGGATTTAAGCCCGCCGGAATTTGGCCCCATGCAGGCCATCAGCCTGCTCAGCGCGGTGACGGCCGCCACCTGCACGAACACGCCCGATAGCGGCATCCTGGTGCAGTCGCCTTCGGGCATCGCCCTGGAAGCGGGGGTGCGGCTGCGCGTCAATGATGCGGTGATTACCCTCAACGGGACGGCCTTCATCCAGGCGCAGGCCGGCGCGGCGCTGCTGGTGAGCGTGCTGGAAGGCGAAGCCCGCCTGACGGTGGGCGAAACCACCATCAGCGGCACCACCGGCAGCCGTTTGTCGGTGACGATGAGCGCCAACCTGGAGCCGCAGGGCGAACCCGCCGTTAGCCCGGCGGACGCGGCCCGCCTGGCGGCGCTGCCCATTACCCTGCTGCCGCGGGAATTTGCGCTGGTGGCGGCTCCGGCGGCCGGCAGTGACAGCGCCCCGGCCACGGAAGGCACCGTCGGCGGCATCAGCACTGCGCCCATCGCGGCCACGCCGCAGCCCACCGCCGAACCCTGCCTGCTGACGGCCGCAGACACCGTGCGTAATATTCGCAGCGGGGCCGGCACCAATTTTGAAGTGGTGGCGCTGCTCCAGCCGGGCGAAACCATCGCTGCCAGCGCGGCCGTGGCCGAAGGCCCGTTCCTGTGGTACCAGACGGAACGCGGTTTCATCCGCTTTGATACGGTGCAGGCCTCGGCCGGCTGCGGCGCACTCACCGGCGCACCTGTCGCGGCCCCGGCCCTGCCGGCCGCGGCCACCATCGCCCCCACCGGCACGGCCGCCCCGGCCCTCAGCATCGTTTCCAGCGAAAGCGGCGAACTGTGCGGCGCGGCTGCGGCCACCGGCTCCTTCCTGTTCCCGGATGGTGTCGAAGCCGCGGCCGTTGGCGGCACGTGGACGGCCAGCGCCGGCGCAACCCTGGTGCTGGAAGTGGGCGGCGGCATCATCTTCCGCGGCGAATTTGGCGATTATACGCGCCTGGCGGATGGCAGCGGCAACCTGCTGGCCCGTTCCGGCGAAAATCGCACCCTCACCTATACCTTTGACGTGCCCACCACATTCCAGCTTCAAATCATCGCCTCCAAAGGGGATTTTGTGGTGTACAGCATCAACTGTCGTTAAGCGCGGCGGCCCCCCGGGGCCGCCGGCTGTGTGTGACCCCGGCCCCGTGCCGGGGTCTTTTGTTATCTTCCGTTAGCCCGCCGGTGATGAAGATCATCAATTCAGGATGAATAAAACGTTTGTATGTTGCCCGGCATTTGTTATACAATGACGGTAACTTAAAATCTCGTTAAATAAAGTTCTCTTAAGACGGTGACTATGACGGCACTGCCATCCCGCGAAGATTTTGCCCTGGAAGTCAAAACTGACCGTCTCAAAATTTTGTATCGCTCCACCCTGGTGGTGTGTGGCATTGCTGTCATGCTGCTGCTGACGTTTGGCATTACGTCCGGCGGCCGCCAGGCGCAAAGTGGCAACGTGAGCATTGCCCTGGGCCTGGGGACGATCATGTTCGGCTGCCTGGTGACGCACCTGCTGCTGGTGCGCGGCCATACTCGCCCGGCCGCCTGGGCCTATGGCCTGGGGGCGGCGGCGGGCATCGGCCTGATGATGACCCTGGGCGATGCCACGGCCCGCGAACTGCTGCCCTTTGCCTTCCCGATGGTGGTTTTCATCATCGGGCTGCTGCTGTCGCCCCTCAGCACGGTGGGGATGGCCTGCACTTGTGCTGTGATTGTGCTGGCCGCGCCCTCGCTGCTCACCCCGGCAAATCTCACCGTGCATCAGGTATTTGCCGTCTTCCTCATGCTGCTCAGCGCCCTGCTGGCCGCCCAGGTGACGGGTGAACTGTACCAGATTGCGGAATGGGCGCTCAGCAATTACCAGCGGGAACGCCGTACCAACGAAGAATTGTTTGAAAAACGCCAGGCGCTGCAACTGAGCCTGAAGCGCAGCGAAGCCCTGGCGGATAAGCTGCTGGAAACCAACCGCGATCTGGAACAGGCGAAAGCCCAGGCGGAAGAAGCCAAAACCTTCCGCGGTAAATTCCTGGCCAACATGAGCCACGAACTGCGTACCCCGCTGAATGCCATCATCGGCTTCAGCGAAACCATGCTGGAATTCCCCATCATGTACGATAACGTCACCCTGCCCAACGCCTACGAAAAAGACCTGGGGCAAATTTACAACAGCGGCCGCCAGCTTTTGCACGTCATCAACGATATTCTGGATTTGGCCAAAGTGGACGCGGGCAAGCTGGAAATTCACCCGCAAAAAGTGGATGTGACCCCCGTGATCGCCGCCGTCATCTCCACGGCCAGAGGGCTGCTGGGCCAGCGCCCGGTGCGCCTGGAGCAGGAACTGCCGGAGACGATCCCGCCGGCCTGGGCGGATGAAACGCGCCTGCGCCAGGTGCTGCTGAACCTGTACAGCAACGCCTGTAAATATACCGACAGCGGCTTCATCCGCCTGCGGCTGCGCGTGCTGGAGGATGAGCTGGAATTTAGCGTGCAGGATACCGGCACCGGCATTGACGAAGAATACCACACCCGCCTGTTCCAGGAATTTCAACAGGCCAAAGCCAGCGGGCGCGACCCGCGTTCTGGCTCCGGCCTGGGGCTGGCCATCAGCCATCAACTGCTGCAATTGATGCAGGGGCGCATCTGGCTGACCAGCACCGTGGGGGAGGGCAGCACCTTCTTTTTCACCATCAAGCGTTATCATGGTCAGGATAAGAATGGCAGCGAAACACAGCCGGATCGCCGGCTGCTGGCGGAAACCCCGCTGGCAGCACCGTCTTCCACCGCTGCCGGCCAGGGAGGTTAAACGGTGCGCGTTTTATATGTGGAGGATAACCCGGCCAATCTGTTCCTGGTGAAGCGGGTGGCCCGCATGGGCAATCATGAGGTGATTAATTTTATTGATGGCGAGGAAGCGCTGCGTAAAATTGACCTGGTGCAGCCGCATCTCATCCTGATGGATATTCAACTGGCCGGCGGGCTGAACGGGCTGGAAGTCGTCACCCGCCTGCGCGAACTGGGGCATACCATGCCCATCATCGCCGTGACGGCCTATGCCATGGTGGGCGATAAAGAGCGCTGCCTGGCCGCCGGCTGCGATGACTATATGCCCAAACCCATCCCGGTGGCCCGCCTGGTAGACCTGTTCCAGCGTTACCAGGTGCAAACGGAGGCGCTGGCCCGGCTGGATGCCGGGGCGCTGTCCCCGGCGACCGAAGAATTTTCCGCTGAACACCTGACCGGCGTGGTGCAGGCCCTGGCCCTCGACCCGAAAGCGACCGAAACCAGCGAGGTCCTGCTGCCGCCCCCGGGGCCCGCGCCTGATGCTGAAAATAAACCCTCTTCTGCCGAAAAATCTTCTTAATGGTTCAGGGATGAGATACAGCTATGTCCGACAATGTTGCGCTGGTGATTGAAGATACGGATGCCAACCGGATTTTTTTTGAGCGTCTGCTGGGCCAGGCGGGCTTTAAAATTTACGGGGTCGCCAGCGGCGCGGCGGCGCTGGAACAGGCCGGCCGGCTGAGCAGCCTGGCGCTGGCCGTCATCGACATGGAAATTCCTGATCTGAACGGGCTGGAGCTAACACTGCGGCTGCGGCGGGCCTTCCCGCAGGCGTGCCTCATCGTGGCCACCATGTACGATGAACCGTCGCTGATGCAGAGTGCGTTTGATAAAGGCTGTGATGTGTTTCTGGTGAAGCCGCACGGCTTTATGGATTTGTTCAAACGGCTGACGGCCGAAGGCGCGGCGGGGCTGCACGCGGTGCGCCCGCTGGTGATCGACCAGTACGGGCCGCGGGCGTTTAAAAGCGTGCTGCGCTAACCCAGGATGTGCAGCCGGGCGGGCTGCACGGTATAGACCAGGCGCTGCCCGGCCGCCGGCTCGCCGTCCAAATCCATCCCCAGGCGGCCGGCCGCACAGTCGATCTCGATGCGCCGGGCCCGGGCGACGCGCACCGCCGGATTTTGCAGGTGCGTGCCGTTGTACAGGGTGGGCAGCGTGGCCAGCAGGCGCGGCCGGCTCACCGCCGCCATCACCAGCACATCCAGCCAGCCATCATCAATGCGGGCCATGGGCGCGGCATACATGCCCTGGCCAAAATAGCTTCCGTTGGCGATGGCGATGATGTACATGCGGCCGGCGTACCACGGTTCGCCGTCCAGCCGTACCGTCACCGCTTCGGGCTGGTAGCGCAGGATGGCCGCCACCGCCGCGTTAAAAAACGTCCACGGCCGGCGCTTATCGGCTTTTTCCACCCGCTGCACCACATCATGGCTGATGCCCGCGCTGGAAATGTTGAGGAAATAGCGGGCCTGGTCATCATAGGCCACATGCCCCAGATCAATCGTGCGCGGTTTGGCCCGGGCCAGCCAGTCCAGCGCCGCGCGGGCGTGCAGCGGCATCCCCATACCCCGCGCCCAGTCCTGCCCCGTCCCGGCCGGCAGCGCGGCATAGGTCAGCATCCGGTCTGGCTGTGCCTGGTTGTGGTGTACCAGCGCATTGATGAGCGCGTGATTGGTGCCATCGCCACCCACCGAGATCACCTGGCGGATGCCGGCCGCGGCGGCCGCCGCGATGTGCCCCGGAATTTCTGCCGCCGACTGCGTAATGACGACTTCGGGCACGCCGAAGCGGCGCTGAAAATCGGCCTCGATGCTGTGCCACACCTGTACCGCGGCCCCGGCGGCGGCATGGGGATTGATGATGACCAGCGCAGCCGGCATAAGACCCCCTCAGGGTTGCAGTACACAGAAACACACATCAGGTGTAAAGATGAACCCTGTCACCCGGCCGACGTTGCTGATTCTCGCTGCCCGGTCAGGCTCTGGCGGCCAGCGCCTGCCGCCGCACTTCCTGCATCTGGGCATGGTGGCCCACTTCATGCCACAGCCCGAACAGCAGCGAGGCAAAGGCATTCATATCACCGAAGCGCTCCACATAGCGCGGCGACAGCCCGCGCAGCGTCACCAGGTCGGGCTGGTCGGGCATGGCGGCCAGGTAGCCCAGGCGCAGGCGGCGGCTCTCCTCCAGGCGCTGCACACACTGCGCCTGCGTGGTGAGGTCCTGCCACGGCGTTTCGTAGCGCAGGCGCGGCTCCGCCGGGTAAGCGATGCCCCGCGCCAGGATGGAGGCATAAGCCGCATTTTCTTCGCTGCTGGCCGTCACATGGGCGATCAAATGGGCCAGGCTCCAGCCAATTTTTTCCTCGCCCGGCTTCGCAAACGGATCATTGGCCTCCGGGTCGATGGGGTCAAACGTCACCGCGGCATCGTCCAGGTCGGCGATGAGCGCCAGCATAAAATCAATGCTCTCGGCCGTCACCCGTTTTAAATCCTCCGCGCTGAATGACCGGGAAAACTCCAGAATTTTCATCTCGCCTTTATCGACCGGGGAAAAATCAATCATGCTGCTGCACTCCATCCGTGGCTAATCACTGGTTCTCAGACGCGCACAGTGCCCGCCTGCTTACATCCGCCGCCGCAGAAGGTGAGGTTTATCATGCCGGGGCGTGTTGGTCTTTTGGGCACAGGATGGTACACTTGAGGTTGTGAAATAAGGAACGGATGAGAAACCAGCGTTCCACTGTCCACGGTTATTTGAGGATGGCACGTCATGCTTTCACCAATCGAAAAGATGCTGTTTGTGCTGCTGGCGCTGCTGGCGGTCGGGGCAACTTACCAGGGCTTCTACAAAATGTGGCTCATTATCAACCGGGGCGAAGGTAAGCTGTACCTGGATCATTTGCCACAGCGCCTGTTCACCGCCATACGGGTATATATCACCCAGGAGACCACGCTGAAGACGCGGCGCGTCGCCAGCCTGTTCCACCTGGGCATTGTGCTGGGCTTTACGTTCTATTTTCTGGTTAATGCCATTGATGTGCTGATCGGCATGATCAGTGGTTTTGAGGCATGGCTGAAAGCGCTCACCGGGCTGCCGGCCGGCATTTACGATGTGTACCGGCTGGCGGCGGATGTGCTGAGCATCGTCGTGCTGGTGGGGGTGGCCTATTTCATTCTGCGGCGGCTGGTGCTGCCCAACAAAAAAGACCTCACGTTTCATGACAATGTGCTGCTGCACCCCCACGTCAAAGCCGGCGGCGTTTTTACGGATTCGATGATCGTCGCCAGCTTCATCATGCTGCATGTGGGGGCCCGCTTCCTGGGCGAAGCGGTGCTGGTGGCGCAGGAAGGGGCCGATCCGTTCATGCCCTTTGCCACGCTGGTCGCGCCGCTGTTTGCCGGCATTGATGAAGGCGGCTTAACGGCGCTGCGGCACGCGGCCTGGTGGGTGGCCCTGGGCGGCATCCTGCTCTTTTCGCCCTATTTCCCCTATACCAAACACGCGCACCTGTTCATGGCCCCGCTCAACTTCCTCACCCGGCCCAAACGCACCTCGCTGGGCGAGCTGGAGCCGGTCAATTTTGACGATGAGAGCAAAGAACAGTTCGGCGCGAATAAGCTGGAACACCTGACGAAAACGCAAATCTTCGATGCCTTCGCCTGCATTCAGTGCAATCGCTGCCAGGACGTGTGCCCGGCGTACCTCACCGGCAAGGAATTATCGCCCTCGGCGCTGGAGATCAACAAACGTTACTTCATCCGCGAGCATTTTAACCTGCTGGCCATGGGCGAAGAATCGCCTGCGCCGCTGGTGGGATCGGTCATCAGCGAATCGGCGGTGTGGGCCTGCACGGCCTGCGGGGCCTGCATTGATATTTGCCCGGTGGGCAATGAACCGATGTACGACATCCTGGACATTCGCCGTGACCTGGTGCTGACGCAGGCGGAAATGCCCGGCGAAATCCAGACGGCCTTCACCAACATGGAAAAACGCGGCAACCCGTGGGGGGTCAGCGGCAGCCGGGTGGCCTGGGCCGAAGGGCTGGATGTGCCGACGGTGGAAGAAAACCCCGCATTTGACATTCTGTACTGGACGGGCTGCGCCGTGAGCTACGATGACCGCGCCAAAAAGACCGCCCGCGATTTCGTCACCGTGCTGAAGGCGGCCGGGGTCAACTTTGCTATCCTGGGCGATGCCGAAAACTGCACCGGCGATGTGGCCCGGCGCGGCGGCAACGAATACCTGTACTTTGAACTGGCCACCGGCAACGTGGAAACGCTGAAGGAAGTGCAGCCGAAGCGCATCGTGGCCACCTGCCCGCACTGCCTGCACAACCTGGGCAAAGAATATCACCAGTTCGGCGGCGATTTTACCGTCATTCACCATACGGAACTGATTAACGAACTGATCCAGGCGGGCAAACTGCCGGCCAGTGCGAACCCGGCCGCGTGGAGCAACGTCACCTTCCATGACCCGTGCTACCTGGGCCGCCACAACGACATCGTGGCCGCCCCGCGTGAGGCGCTGACGGGCATGGGTGCGCCGCTGGTGGAGATGCCGCGCAACCGCAAGAATTCGCTGTGCTGCGGCGCAGGCGGGGCCCAGTTCTGGAAGGAAGAAGAACACGGCCAGAAGGCCGTGAACCTGGAACGCTACGAAGAAGCCACCGCCACCGGCGCAGAGACGCTGGCCGTGGGCTGCCCCTTCTGTATGCAAATGTTTGAATCCGTCCGCGCCAATACCGGCACCGGCCCGGTGGTGAAAGATGTGGTCGAATTGATGGCCGAGCGCCTGGCGAAGCCGGTGCCCGCCGCCGGCGATTAAGCCCGCTGCCATTCCCTGACTGTAACGCCCCGACCTGCCTGGTCGGGGCGTTTTTCGTCCCCTGGCGTAACTTTCGGCGGGCAAAAGCGGTGTATGCTTGTAGTGGTGTTTGCTGCCGACAGGATACAGTGATGAAATTACGGATGGGGATAACGCTGCCGGGGTTGGTGCTGGTGCTGCTGCTGGCCGCCTGCCAGCCCGCCACCGATGACCGGGTGCTGCCGACAGTGGCGCTGCTGCCTTCGGAGACCTTTACGCCGGTCGCCAGCCCCACGCCCACGCTCACCACCACCCCCACGCTGACGCAGACGGCCACCATCACGCTCACGCCGTCGCTCACCTACACGGCCACGCCCACCTATACGGCCACGGCGCTGCCGTCGCCCACGCCGTCGCACACGCCCACGCTCACCCCCACCGTGACCGCTACCCCCCGCGTGACGCGCACGCCCAACCCGACCTTTGTGGCCATCGCCACGGCCACCGCCCGCATTGTCGAAGCGCCCACGCTGGCCACCTTTACGCCGGTGCCGCCCGGCGTGGATGCGCCGGTGCGCCCCACGTCCACCGGCACGCCGGTCATTGCGGCCGGGGTCATCATCACCGAGCCGCAGTTCCAGGAGCAGCTAAACCTGCTGCTGCGGTCGCTGCCGGCCGTCACCTCGGCCCTGGTGGATTTTGTGCCCCAGGGGGTGCAGGTGGAGATCACCGCCAGCGGCGGCGATGCACTGGTGACGGGCCGCGTGTTGATTACGTTTAGCATCCTGCCTGGCGAGCAGGGGTTGAACAATGTGCTGATGATTCGCCCGGTCACGCCCGATCAATTCACCATGACCGGCGGCGGCCTGCCCTCCGAAGCCTTTGTGCAGGTGGTGTATACCGATGTTTTCCCCGCCGTGGGGGAGGC
Organism: Anaerolineae bacterium; assembly: GCA_025454495.1. GTDB lineage: Bacteria > Chloroflexota > Anaerolineae > Aggregatilineales > Phototrophicaceae > JALHOR01. The sequence goes on along the minus strand of JALOOI010000006.1, from coordinate 8,501 downwards.
GTTTAACACCATCCTGAATAATCGCCTGGGGGTGCAGCAGCATAATCTGGAGAATATTCGCCTGGACGAACAGACCATGAACGTCTCGCTGATTGTGCCGCAGCGCTAACGCCGGGGGGAAGCTATGCAACGCTGGCTGGTGATGATGGGGCTGCTGCTGTGTGCCGGCAGCGTGGCGGGGCAGTCGGCCTGCCCGGCCATTGTGGAGACGGCCCTGGCGGCGGTGGATACGCTGTGCGCCGCCGCCGGGCGCAATGAAGCCTGTTATGGCAATGTGGCGCTGACGGCCGAAGCACAGCCGGATGCGGTCGATTTTCGTTTTCAGCACACCGGCGATATTGTGTCCGTGAGTGCCATTCGCCGCCTGACGCTGCAACCCATGGATGAAGCCGCGGGCGTGTGGGGGCTGGTGGTCATGCGCCTGCAGGCCGATATTCCTGAGACGCTGCCGGGGCAAAATGTCACCTTTGTGCTGTTTGGCGATGTGACGCTGGAAAATGCTGCCGCGGCCGACCAGGCTCCCATGCAGGCCTTTTACCTCACCACCGGCATCGGCGATGCCCCGTGTGAGGCTGCGCCGGACAGCGGCCTGCTGGTGCAAACGCCCGACGGGGTGGAGAGCGTCACCTTTAACGTGAACGGCGTGGCCATGGAAGTGGGTTCAACGGTGCTGCTCCAGGCCACCGCCGCGGATGAAATGCTCATCAGCCCGGTGGAGGGCGCGGCCGTCGTCACGCTGGACGCGCAAAGTTACCCGGTCATCGCCGGGGCCCGGCTGCGGATCCCCCTGGGGCGTGATCTGCGGCCGGCGGCCCGGCCGCCGCTGCCGGAAGCCTATGGCACGCGGGATGTGCAGGGGCTGCCGGTGGGGCTGCTGCCGCGCGGCATCGGCATTGTGCCGCCGCTGGCCGGCGCAGACGTGCAGCGCCTGCATGACCGGCTGAACAGCGGCCGGCCACCCTGCGGCGAGGCTCCGTTCCCGCCCTGCCGTGGGGCCCTGCGGGCTGAGCGCTGGCCGGGCCCGCTGGCCCCGGTCGGCGGCTGGGGGCCCCCGCTGCCCCCGCGCCCTGGCCGGCGGCCCCCCGCGGATGAGCGCCCGTGTGTGTTTGCGCCCCGCCCCGGCGACCCGCCGCTGCCGGCCGACGAAACGCGCCCGCTGTGCCCCACGCCGCCGCGCCCGCGCCGTTAACCCGGCGGGCGGCGGTTGCGTCATGTTCACTGTACCGCATCATTGTAGAGGATCAAACCCGTATGCGTATCGCTTTTTTCGCCACCCTGCTGCTGCTGTGCGTCAGTGTGGCCACCGCCCAGGGCACCTGCCCGGAGATTGTGCAGCAGGCGCTGCAATCCATTGACCGTTTTTGCCAGTCCACGCAGCGTAACCAGGCCTGTTTTGGCAATGTGGCGCTGACGGCCGAACCACAGCCGGGTGCTGCGGCCTTTAAATTTGACCAGGTGGGCGACATCACCGATGTGGCCGGCATCCGCCGGATGGAGCTGGCCCCCATGGACACCGCCGCCGGCGCGTGGGGCCTGGTGTTGATGCAGCTCCAGGCGGATTTGCCCAATACCATGCCGGGGCAAAACGTGACTTTTGTGCTGTTTGGGGATGTGACGCTGGAAAATGCCACCACCCCCGGCCAGACCCCCATGCAGGCCTTTTACCTGAATACCGGCATCGGTGATGCCCCCTGTGCCGAAGCCCCCGCCAGCGGTGTGCTGGTGCAAACGCCGCAGGGTGTGGGGCAGGTGGCCTTCAATGTGAACGGGGTCGATGTGCAAATGGGTTCGACCGTCAAATTCCAGTCGCGCCCCGGCGAGCAGATGATCGTCCGCACGCTGGAAGGCTCGGCGGTGATTGAGGTGGACGGCGTGGAACAGCTTATCCTCCAGGGGATGGAATTTTCCGCGCCTATCGACGATGATTTTAACCTGGATACTGCCGCGGCGGAGATTGGTTTCTACGCAGCCACGGAGATTGAAGCGCTGCCGCTGCAACTGCTGGAGCGCGAGATCGAAGCGGAGGTGCTGACCGAAGCCGAATTCGCGCAGATTGCAGCGGCGCTGGCGGAGGGCGCGGCCCTGTGCAGCGATGAAGCCGATGCTTTCCTGCCGCCGTGCAGCGATGTGCCGGCCGAGTTTGGCGGGGCGGCCTGCGTTTATGCGCCCTCGGCCGCTGCGCCGCTGTGCCCGGAAGCCAATCCCTGCGCCTATCTGCCGGCCGAGGCGGCCGCCCTGTGTGAGCAGGCGCTGCTGGAAGCCATCGCCGCCGGCGATTTTGCCACCGGGCTGGATTTTACCGATCCGTGCGCGTTTGTGCCGGCCGAATATGCGGCCGACTGCCGGGCCGCGGTCGATCTGGCCATTGAGACCGGCATCCTGCCCGCCTTCCCGGACGTGGTGCTGCCGGATGAGTCCACTGGCAGCGATGACAGCGGCAGTTCGGGCGGCGGCTCCGGCGATGCTGGCGGTTCCACGGGTGGTTCTGGTGGCACTGGCGGCGGTTCCGGGGATGATGATGGCGGCGACGCTGACGACAGCTCCGGGGATGATGGCTCCGGGGGCGACTCTGGTGGCGATGAGGGTGGCTCCGGGGGCGATGGCGGCGATTCGGGCGAGGGCGGCGATTCAGGCGATTCCGGCGCTGGTGGTGAGATCGCCGGGGATAGTGGCGACTCCGGCGGTGAGATCGTCGGGGATGCCGGCGATGGTGGCGCTGCCGGCGGCGGTGATGGCAGTGACGGCGGCGATGATGGCAGCGGCGATGGCAGCGACTGGCTGCCCGGCGCTTATTTTGTGGTTTAACCGGCACCCGGAGAACGAGGTTTTATGCTGGCAGCACCTGTCACCCCCACCACTGAGATTGATCTGCCCGCCATGGGGGCCCGGGCCCGCGCGGCCGGTTATGCGCTGGCCGCGCTGACCACCGCGCAGAAGAACGCGGCCGTCCTGGCCATAGCGGCCGCGCTGGAAGCCCACACGCCGCACATTCTGGCGGCCAATGCCCGCGATATGGCAGCGGCCATCGCGGCCGGCACGGACCCGCTGTGGGTGCGCGACCGGATTGACCTGGCCCAGCGTATGGCCGGTATCCTGCACGATGTCCGCAGCGTGGCCACCCTGGCCGACCCGGTGGGGCACGAATTCGCCCATCAGACGCTGCCCACCGGCATCCATGTAAAAAAGCGGCGCGTGCCCCTGGGCGTACTGGGGGCCATTTACGAATCGCGCCCCAACGTGACGGTGGATATTGCCGTGCTGGCGCTCAAAACGGGCAACGCGGTCATTCTGCGCGGCGGCAGTGATACGCTGCACAGCAACCTGGCGCTGCTGGCGGCGCTGCACGCCGGGCTGGCGCAGGCGGGCCTGCCCACCGATGCCATCCAGTACATCGCCAGCACCGACCGCCGCTATGTGCTGCAAATGCTGAAGCTGCACCAGTTCATTGATATGATTATCCCGCGCGGGGGCAGCAGCCTGCACACCTTTTGCCGCGAAAACAGCACCATCCCGGTCATCATTGGCGGCATCGGCATTTGCCATCTGTACGTGGATGAACATGCCCGCCTGGATGACTGCCTGCCGGTGATCCACAATGCCAAAACGCAGCGGCCGGCGGTGTGCAATGCGCTGGATACGCTGCTGGTGCATGAAGCCATCGCGGCGGAGTTCCTGCCCCGCGTGGTTGCTCACCTGGGGCCGGCGGGGGTGGTCTTTAAAGCCGAAGCGCGGGCCCTGGCGCTGCTGTCCGGCGCGGCCGCGGTGAGCGCCGCGGGCCCGGAGGACTTCGATACCGAATGGATGGGGCTGACGCTGGGGCTAAAAGTGGTCAGCGGGCTGGATGAAGCCATCGACCATATCCGCCGCCACAGCACGCAGCATTCGGATGGCATCCTGACGGAAGACCCGGCCCGCGCGGAAACCTTCCTGAACGCGGTGGATTCAGCGGCCGTCTACTGGAACGCCAGCACACGCTTCACCGATGGCAGCGCCCTGGGCCTGGGGGCCGAGGTGGCCATCAGCACGCAGAAGATGCACGCCCGCGGCCCCATGGCCCTGGAAGAATTGACCAGCGCCAAATGGATCATCGTGGGGGATTACACGCCCCGGCCGTGACCGGCGGCGCGGCGCTCACCACAGCGTAAGCTGCTGCGGCGGGCGCTGCCCCCCGGCCAGCCGGATAAACGGCGCGGCCTGCTGCGGGGCCCGCAGCCCCAGCGCCTTAAGCTGCGCTAGATCGCGCAGGTGGCGCTCGCGCCGCGCCTGGATGATGGCCCCGGCGGTGCGCGGGCCAATGCCCGGCACGCGCAGCAGCAGTTCCCGCGGGGCCTGCATCACATCCACCGGCTGCTGCCGCAGATGCACCTCCGCCCAGGCGCGTTTGGGGTCAACATCGGTACGCAGGTTGCCGCCGCCGGCGAAGCTCAAGTCTTCCACATCCCACGCATAATCGCGCAGTAAAAAGCTGGCCTGGTACAGCCGGAATTCCCGCAGCGGGTCGGCGGGCGGCGTGTTCTCCAGCGGGGTTTGCACAATGGGGTGGAAGGCGGAAAAATACGTCCGTGCCAGGTGCATCTGCCGGTATAACTGCGCCGTCAGCGTCAGCAGTTCCACATCCGTATCGCCCACTGCGCCCACCACGAACTGCGTCACCAGGCTGGTACGCAGCCCGTAACGCTGGCGAATGTCGTGGGCCCAGCGCAGCCGCTGGAGCAGGTCGCCGTGCAGGTCTTTGCCGGGGGCCAGCGCGTGCAGCCGGTCAGCGGTGGGCGCTTCCAGGTTGATGGAAACGCGGTCGGCCAGGCGCATGGCCTGCACAATCTGGTCATATTCCGATCCTGGCATCATCTTCAGGTGAATGTAGCCGCGATACCCCTGCCGCCGCCGGATGATGTCGGCGGTATCGATCAATTTATCCTGCGTGGTCACGCCGCCGCGAATAATGCCGGACGACAGAAACAGGCCGTCCACCTGTTTGGCCCGCTGCATTCGGTCGAAAGCGGTGGCCAGCTCCTGCGGGCGAAAGGTGAGGCGGCGCATTTTGCCGCGCCCGGCGCGAAACGGGCAGTAGAAGCAATTTTTCTCGCAGGCGGTGGTCAGCATCCCTTTCAGCACCGGTTTGGCCCCGTGCGGGGTGTGCAGATGGGCGATGCATTCCGCCAGGCTGCGCGATTGATAGCGGCCTTCGGTTTCTGGCGCGTCGCCGGCGGGTTCAAAGCGGGTGGCCTGGCCGAGCAGTTGCAATTTTTCGTGGGTATCGGGCGTGCGCTGAACGTTCACAGCTTTCCCTCCCGCCGATCACGGCGCTGTACCTGGAAGGCTATGATACGAAATTTTGTTCTAAAAGTCAATCGGGAAAGGTGCGGCGGCCGGGCGGGTGCGGGGCTGCGCCCGCCGGCCGCCGCGGCGGATCAGAAGTTAATCATGTGGCCTTCCAGCCCGTGCGCCGCCTCTTTGATGGCCTCGCTGAGGGTGGGGTGAGCATGGACGTTGCGGGCGATCTCGGCGGGGGTCAGTTCCCATTTTTGCGCCAGCGTCAGTTCCGGCAGCAGTTCGGTCACATTCGGGCCGATCAGGTGTGCCCCCAGGATTTCGCCAAATTTCTTATCGCTGATGATCTTCACAAAGCCATCGGTTTCATTCAGGCCGCGGGCTTTGCCATTGGCCATGAAGGGGAATTTGGCCACGTTGATGTCGTAGCCTTTTTCCCGCGCCTGCTTTTCGGTGTAGCCAAAGCTGGCCACCTGCGGCTGGCAGTAGGTGGCGCGGGGCATCATCAGGTAATCCAGCGTGGTGGTTTCCACCCCGGCGATCACTTCGGCGGCGATGACCCCCATGGCTTCGCCCACATGGGCCAGCATCAGTTTCGCGGTCACGTCGCCAATGGCGTAAATGTGCGGCACGCTGGTTTGCATCCGCTCATTGATTTCGATTGCGCCGCGCTCCGTCAGTTTGACCCCGGTTTTTTCCAGCCCGTAGCCGGTGGTGCGCGGGGCGAAGCCAATCGCCTGCATCACTTTATCCGCTTCCAGGGTGCTTTTTTGCCCGCTTTTGCGGTCGGTGATGTGGACTTTGACCCCGCTGCCGGTGTCTTCGATGCCCTCTACGCCGGTGCCGGTGAGCAGTTTGATGCCGCGCTTTTTGTAAATTTTCGCCAGTTCCTTGCTCACTTCTTCATCTTCCAGCGGCAGGATATGATCCAGAAATTCGACCATCGTCACCTGCACGCCATAATTGCTGAGGATGTAGGCGAATTCGGTGCCAATGGCCCCCATGCCCACAATAATCATGCTGGCCGGCAGGTGATCTTCCAGAATTTGCTCCTCATAGGTGACGACGCGGCTGCTGAGGCTGGTGCCGGGAATGAGGCGGGTGGTGGCCCCGGTGGCGATGATGATGTTGTGGCCGGTGAGCTGTTCGCTGCTGCCGCTGTTGAGCACCACGGTGAGGCGGCGGGCATCCTCAAAGGTGGCCCAGCCTTCATAAACATCGATCTTGTTCTTCTTCATCAGGAACTGCACGCCCTTCACCGTTTTATCCACCACCTGGCGGCTGCGCTGGAAGGCCGTGCCATAATCCATCTCAAAGGTGCCGCGAATGCCAAAATCGGCGGCATGGTGCGTCAGCAGGTCGGCCAGTTCGGCATTGTGCAGCAGCGCTTTGGAAGGAATGCAGCCGACATTGGTACACACGCCGCCCCAGTAATGTTTTTCGATGATGGCAGTTTTCTTGCCAAGCTGGGCCGCACGGATCGCGGCGACGTAGCCGCCGGGGCCTGCGCCCAGGACGATGACATCATATTCTCTGGCCATGCCAAATTCTCCTCACAGGACTGAGTGCGCCGCTTAGTGTAGCAGATTTAGCCGGCGAAAGGACGCGCATTTTTGGGCGAATGGGTTTACAATCCTGGGGAAACCATGCGCAAAAGTATGACCGGGAGGAAACCATGTTGGCCCGCCGTCTGTCGATGCTTATTGTGGCGCTGCTGCTGCTGCTGGCGGCGCTGCCCGCTGCGGCCCAGTCCGAGCGCAGTTATACCGTGCAACCGGGCGATACGATCCAGTCGATTGCCAGCCGCTTTAATGTGTCGGTGGAGGCGCTGCTGATTCGCAATAGCATCATTGACCCCAATCGCATTCGCCGCGGGCAGGTGCTGGTGATCCCTGGCAGCGTGCTCACGCCGCCGGCGCAGCATGTGGTGCAGCCGGGGGAACGGCTGACGGATATTGCCCTGCGCTACAATACCACGGTGGAGGCCCTGCGCCAGACCAATAACCTGGCGGCCGGGGCCACGCTGGTGGCGGGGCAGGTGCTGCGGCTGCCGGCCGTGGGCGGCCCCACCACCTTCGCCCGCACGCATGTGGTGGATCGCGGTGAAACGCTGCGGATCATCGCGGAGCGCTACGGCACCACCTGGCAGGCGCTGGCCGCGGCCAACAACCTCACCGATCCCAATCGCATCATGGCCGGCATGACGCTGGTGATCCCGGCGGTGGGCGGGCCCGTGGCCACGCCGGTACCGCCCGCGCCGCCGGTGGTGGTGCCGCCGGCCGTTCCGCCGCGTATTTACGTGGTGCAGCGGGGCGATACGCTGTCGGGCATTGCGCTGCGCCTGGGGGTTACGCCGGAGAGCCTGCGCCAGTTCAACAACATCGTTAATCCGTCGCAGTTGTTCGCCGGGCAGGTGCTGGCCGTGCCGCCCACCGGCGGCCCCATCGTGCAGCCCCCGGCCCCGCCCGCGCCGCCGGCCCCGGTGCTGCCGCGCCGCGTGGTCAACGGGCGTTACCTGGTGCAGCCTGGCGATAACCTGTTCGCCATCGCCGCAGATTTTCGGGTGAACATTTACAGCATCGCCCAGGCCAACGGGCTGCTGAATTTGAACCAGATTTACACCGGGCAGTCGCTCATCATTCCGGGGCGCTGACGATGCCGGATTTTGTGTGCCTGGGCGTGCCGTACTGGATCGGTGAGCGGGCCGGGGCGGTGAATGCCGTCGCTGATGTGCAGGCGACGGGCATCGCCGCAGAACTGAACGCGCCCTGGGTGGAGGTGGTCGCCGCGGCGGCCGCGCCGGATGCCGTGACGGCCGTGAATCGGGCGCTGGCGGCGGCTGTCGTCGCGCATCCGGGGCGCATCCCGCTGATCTTCGCCGGTGATTGTACCGCGTGCATCGGGGCGCTGGCCGGGCTGGCCGCGCAGCAGCCGGCCGTCGTCTGGTACGATGCCCACGGCGATTTTAACACGCCCGCGACCACGCTCAGCGGGTTCCTGGGCGGGATGCCGCTGGCGGCGCTGGTGGGGCGCGGCAACGAGCATCTGCTGGCGGGCGTGGGACTGTCGCCGCTGCCAGAGCCGGACATCATCCTGACCGATGCCCGCGACCTGGACGCGCCCGAAGCCGACGCGCTGCACCACAGCCAGGTGACGCACCTGCCGCAGGTGGAGCAACTGCTGACGCACCCGCTGCCCGACCGGCCGCTGTATATCCATTTTGATACCGA
>JALOOI010000300.1 GCA_025454495.1 Anaerolineae bacterium | reverse complement strand
CCAGCCTCACCGCGCTGGATACCGCTTTGCAGGCGGAATCGGCCATTGCCGCGGAGGCGCAGCGCCTGGAAACGCAGCTTGACGCGCTGCCAGCGGGGGTCATTCCGGCCGGCTGTGCGGCGGATCTGCGGGCGATTGCCGCGGCGATGGGGGCCCGTGCGCGTTAGCGACGGCCGGGGGCCGGCCCCGGCCGGGCATGGCTTAAAAATCGCGCAGCATGGCCAGGCGCTCGCCTTCCAGCGTGGTGTAGCCCTTCAGCGAATTCATCGTCAGGCAGGCGTGGATGGGCAGGATCATCAGCGTATCGCCCACATTCGTCCGCGCCAGCCGGTCGGGCGTGGTCTGCACAATGCCATGCTCCTGCGATAATTTGAGCAGGCGGGTGGCCGGCAGCGGGGCGCTCCAGCCCAGGTCGGTGGGCAGCGCCACCGCGCCAAAAATCCAGCCGTCGTCATAATCGCTGGAAAAATGGGCGCTGCCGCCGTAAATGGTGAGCGTGTTCTTCCACGGGTGTTTGGCCACCACCGGGCAGGCCACCGCCACAGCCACATCTTCCACCCGGCAGGAGCCAAGGCTCACCTGCTGCATGTCGTAAAAGACAAAGTTACCGGGGCGAATTTCGTTCACGCCGGGGAAGCTCTCCAGCATGGAGCAGGTGGGGGTATCGCCGATGGACAGCGCCACGTCCGCAAAACCGCGCTGCTGCAACTGCTGCTGCACCTGGTTGAGCGCGGCCACCGTTTTATCGTAAATGCTGCGAATGCTGCGCGACCCCATGATGCTGTAGGTTTGCCCGGTGTGCGTCAGCAGGCCGGCCAGCGTCAGCTTATCCGCCAGGCGCAGCGCCGCGGCAAGCTGGTCGATCAGCGGGGCATCGTCGTAGCGCACGCCGGTACGGTTGTAGCCGGTATCCACCTTGATCCACACATTCACCGGGGCCGTCAGCCGCAGTTGCAGGAACTGGATGGTCTCCGGCGATTCCACCAGCAGGCCCAGGCGCACGCGCCCGGCCAGCCCATTCAGCGTGTCGATCTGCCACCAGCTTACCGGGAAGGCGATGGTGATGTCGTCCCAGCCGTGGTCAGCGAAATACTGCGCCATGCCCACCGAGGAGACGGTAATGCCCGTCACGCCGGCCTCGCGGAACCATTCGCCTACGGCCGCCGATTGATGCGTTTTGAAGTGCGGGCGCAGGCGTACCCCGCTGCGGCTGGCTTTGTCGGCCATGCGGCGGATGTTGCGCCGGACGGTGGCGGGGTTGAGGATGGCGGTGGGTTTTTCGGTACGCATCATGGCGGTTTGTCCTGGGTCAGGGTAATGGGTCGATCAACGTAAATTCTGGCGCTAATTGTAACGGATTTGGGACGGCCGGGGCATAACCGACTCCCAGGGCGGTGCCCATGACGATGACGGTCGTGCCGGGGCAGGCGCTGGCGGCGGCGGTGCCATCGTGGATGAGCTGCACCTCCAGGCGGCAGCCGGTGGCGCGGCTGATGCGCTCAGAGAGGGTGCGCTGAAGGTTATCGGTCAGTTCCACCAGGGCGGCATAGGGCGATCCCTGGCGGCGGCAGGGCTGCCCGTGCGCGTCAATGTAGGCAGCCAGGCTGATGGGAATGCGCGTGCTGTGGGGGATGGTCTGCGTCCAGTCGTCCACCACCACCGGCACGATGAAATCATACAGCAGGTGTTCCAGGTCGGCCGGGTGATGCCGCGCCAGGGCCGGGGTGGGGCGGTCGGGCAGGCGTTCCAGGCGCACCAGTTGGCCGTCGCGGTAGCGGGCCAGGCCGTGTTTAACGCTGGTGCCGCCAAAATCCAGCACCAGCGCCTGATGCACGCCGGGCGGGGCACAGCAGGCCGCGCCGATCAGCGGCAGGGCGGCCCCGTGCGGGTCGATGTGCAGCGCGGGGGCGGGGTGGTGGGCTTCCGCAAAGACCGATTGCACATCCTCCGCCAGGGTGGTACGCAGGTGGCCGCGCAGCAGGCCGCCGCCCAGGCGCAGGCCGGTCAACTGCTGCCAGTGGGCATGGAACAGCGCGTGCCATTCGGGGCGGTCTTCGCGGCGGGCGCGCGGGTGGCACAGGGCCAGCAGCACATAGCCCAGGCCGCGGCCAAAGGTGCGGGCGATGGCGCGGGCGGTGTGGCGGGCGTGGCTGTCCTCGCCGGCCAAACAGCCCTCAAAATGGCGCAAGATCGCATCCGGGGCGGTGATTTCGGCCGGCCGGCGCAGATCGGCGGCGTGCTGGTGCAGGCGCTGGAGCAGGGCCCGCGCCCCCACCAGATCATAGGCGGTGGTGCCGGCCACGCCATCATCCAGCGGCACGCCGGGCAGTTCGTGCAGGATCACCCGGTTTAGCGAGGCTTCGGGGGTGAGGGGGAGGGGGATCGTCGGGGTCATGGGCGGTGTCCTGTCGGGTGAAAACAACCGGCGAGCAGCATCAGGAGGTCAGTTCGTGGGCGGCCGGCCCCACCAGGCTGGCCAGCGACGGCAGTTGCGCCTCATCCAGCAGGCGGGCCGGTGGCAGCGGGTCAATGGCGCTGTGCTGGCGCAGGTAGCGGCTCAGCAGGTTCACATGATGCAAATTTTTGCCGTAATCAATGAGGGTGGTTTTGTAGCGCGGGCGGCTCTCCAGGGTGATGCGCGTCGTCACGGCATCCAGCGCGTCCAGCCGCAGGGTGATGCGCTCGCCCAGGGTTTGCCAGTTGAGGCGGGTACGGGCTTCCAGGCGGGCCTGGCCGTGGGCTTCATCGTGGTGCAGGGAATGCAGCCGCGCCCCCGGCACCCCGGCGAGGGCCTCGCGCCCCAGCGCCAGCGCCGCCCGCAGCGGCAGATCAATTTCAATGGTGCGCTGATGGTGTACCCCGGCTTCGCTGCCGGCTTTTTTGCCATCCACCGCCGAATGTTGCAGCGTGCCGAAGATCGTCGCCAGCACCAGCCCGGCCCCCACGCCAAAGCCGATGCCCGCCGCCACGCTGGTGAACAGCAGCCCCATCAGCAGGCCATAGGGTAGTGCCGCCGCGAAGAAGAGTTTGAGGTAAACGCGCATGAGGCCCTCCGGTGACAGCGTGAGACTGCGCTCTCACAACTGTAACATAAAATGCCCCGGCGCGGCCTTCAGCCTTGCTTCGTCCCGGCAGGGCCGCTCAGCGGCGCTCCGGCTGCCGTTCCTCCGGCCGGGGTGCGCGGCGGCGAATGCCCCACACTTGCCAGCGTTTGGGGTCATGCGGCCGGGGCGGCGGGTGGGCCTGTTTATGGCGCTGTGTTTGGGCGATGAGGTGGTGCAGCCAGTGAAAAATCATCGTGATGGCTCCTGCGGCAGCTTTTTTTAAACACGACGTGATTTATTTTGCTAATTCTCATCTTCATTATTTATACTGCCGGTCTTCAGCCAGTTTGTCAATTTGTCGCCGGCCGGGCCCGGCAGACATTCATGGTTTACTCACCGCACCTGTCACCAGAAAGTGATGCTATGAGCGAAGTGATCCAATTTTTTCTGGCGGCGGGGTTGATGATCGCCTTTGCGAAAATGATGGGCTATGTGGCCTATCGCCTGCGTCAGCCGGCGGTGCTGGGCGAACTGGTGGCCGGCCTCATCATCGGGCCCACGCTGCTGAATCTGCTGGGGAATGCGGCGCTGTTCCCGGATGCGGACGTGGTGCAGACCACCATCATCAAAGTGGCGGAAGTGGGCGTGCTGCTGCTGCTGTTCCTGGCCGGGCTGGAGGTTGACCCGCGCACGATGATGACGGTGGGGCGGGTGGCGCTGGCCGGCGGTGTGCTGGGGGTGGTGGTGCCCATCGCCATGATGACTCCGGCCGTGATGGCCTATGATTACAGCTTTGAAAAAGCGCTCTTTGTGGGCATTCTGTTCGCCTCCATGAGTACGGCCATCAGCGCCCAGGTGATGTTTGAACTGGGGGTGATCCGCAAGCGGGAGGGGCTGGCGCTGCTGGGGGCGGCGCTGGTGGATGATGCCATCGTCATCTTCCTGGTGTCGCTGTTTCTGGCCATCAACCCCGGCGGGATCATCGCCGGCGGCGAGACGCGCTCCATTGTGGAGGTGTTCGCGCGGATGCTGCTGTTTCTGGGCGCGGGGTCGGTGCTGGCGTGGGTGGTGCTGCCACGCCTGGCCAATTTTATTGACCGGCAGCCCATCGTGGAGGGGCCGCTGATGCTGGCGCTGGTCAGCACGCTGCTGCTGGCGTGGGCGGCGGAATACATCGGCGGCATTG
>JALOOI010000299.1 GCA_025454495.1 Anaerolineae bacterium | reverse complement strand
GCCCGGGCCACCCGCAATGCCAGCCTCATCCTGACGGCCGACGTGCAGGCCGGCGCAACACTGACGGCCGGGGCCCTGGGCGCGGCCGCCACGCAAACGGCCGCCGTCGCCGGAGCCACCCTGCCCACCACCACGCCGCTGCCGGAAATCGCCACCGTCACCCCCGTGCCGGCGGACGCGCAAACCGTGCTGCCGGTCATCGGTTCCATCAGCACCGGCACGCTGACGCTGCTGTGTGTGGTGGGGCTGCTCATCTTCCTGGTGGTGATCGTGCTGCTGTTCCTGCGCGGCCGCCGTCGCCCGCCGGCCGCGTAACCCCGCCCCATCCGGGCCCGGCAGGTCAAAAGGCACAGGCGGACTGTGCCTTTTGGCTGGCCCGCCGGCCGCTATAATGAGGGCCATCAGCACCCAGGAGCGCGGCCCATGCGGGTTATCACCAGCCATGAAATAGATGATCTGATCGACCAGGCGGCCCGCCTGCCGCGCCGGCGCACCATCTTACGCCTGCACGAATACCCCGACCCCGTGCAGCGCATGGTGAATGCCGTGCATCCCGGCAGCTACATCACCCCACACAAACACGAAGCGCCGGACAAAGTGGAGCTGTTCGCCATTTTGCGCGGGCGGGTGGCCCTGCTGCGTTTTACCCCCGTCGGCGCGGTGGATACCGTCATCGTGCTGGACAGCCAGGGGCTGAACCGGGTGGTGGATATTCCGCCGCGGGTGTATCACAGCCTCATCGCCCTGGAGCCGGCCGCGCTGCTGGAAATTATTCAGGGGCCCTACGAAGCCGCCACCCACAAGCAGTTCGCCCCCTGGGCCCCTGCCGAAGACAGCCCCAAAGCCGCCGATTATTACCTGTATCTCATGTCCATCCTGCACAATTATGCCGCCACCTGAGGGCAGGCAGCGCGAAAAAAGGCGAATCGGCTACAATGAAACAGGTACGCAGGGAGCAGCAGCCATGAGCAATCACATCTTTATCGCCTATTCCCCCAGAGACCAGAAACTGATGCTGACGCTGCGCGAGGCGCTGCTGCGGGCCGGTTTCCGCCCGTGGATCGACCCGGCCCCGCGCCCCGGCCAGGACTGGCGTGAAGAAATTGATGTGGCCATCCGGGCGGCGGATATGGTGCTGGTGCTCATTACGCCCAATTCGGCCGCGTCGCCCTACGTCACCTATGAATGGGCCATGGCCATGGGGCAGAGCATCCCGGTGTACCCGGTCATTTGCCGGCCCGCGCCGCTGCACCCGCGCCTGCACACGCTGCTCACCTTTGATATGGGCGCGTGGAAAGATGAGCGCCAGTTCTGGGAATACCTCAGCCGCGAACTGCGCCGGCTCATCCCGCCCACGGGGCCGCTGGTTGCGCCGCCGCCGGTGGCCCCGCCCACGGCTGCCAGCGCCCCGGCCCCGCTGCCCTGGGAATACAGCCGGGCCATCATGCCCGCGCAGCCGGGAGCCTGGCTGGTCATCCGCCGCGGGCCCGGGCTGCATACCATGTTCCGGCTGGAAAAAGCGGTCATCGTCCTGGGGCGCGATGCCGCCAACGACATCACCATCAGCGATCCTGAAATTAGCCGCCATCATTTGCGCCTGTCGCAGCACAGCAGCGGTTACGCCGTGGAAGACCTGGGCAGCACCAACGGCACGCTCATCAATGGCCAGCGCGTGAGCGGGGTGGTGCCGCTGCTGCCCGGCAGCGCCCTCAGCCTGGGCGATACGATTCTGCTGTCTTACGAAGTCGTGCCCGGCGGCTGAGCGCTGCATCGGAGATTCATCAGAAATTCACGCTCAGGCGCTAACTTTTGCCCTGTCCTGTGCTATGATGTTAGCAAGCTAACCCCGACACGGACGCAAACACACATTCATGACGCAACTTCTACTCATTCGTCACGCCGTAAATGATTATGTCAAAACCGGCAAACTGGCAGGCTGGCTGCCCGGCGTACACCTGAACGCCGAAGGCCAGGCCCAGGCCCAGGCCCTGGGGCAGCGGCTGGCCCACGCCCCCCTGCGCCATATTTACGCCAGCCCGCTGGAGCGCACCATGGAGACGGCCGCCGCCATCCAGGTGCATCACCCGGCGCTGACGGTGCAGCCCCTGGCCGAAATTGGCGAAGTGCGCTATGGCGACTGGGAAGGCATGAGCCTGTCCGTGCTGCGCGGGCGCAAAATGTGGCAGGTGATCCAGGAATATCCCTCGCGGGCGGAATTCCCCAATGGCGAAACCCTGCGCGGCGCACAAACCCGGATGATCGACGCGCTGGAAAAGCTCGTCAGTACCCACCCCGGCGAGATGCTGGCGGTGGTTTCGCACGCCGATATGATCAAAATGGCCGTGGCACACTACCTGGGCACCCACCTGGACAACTTCCAGCGCATCGAAATTGCGCCGGCCTCGGTGACGACGCTCATCCTGGGGCACAGCCGCCCCTATGTGGCCACCGTTAATGATATGGCGCACGTCCTGGACTTGAAGCGCCAGAACCAGGAGCAGCCGCATGGCAAAAACTGAACTGGATTTGAACCCGGTGGATTTCATCACCATCGGCACCATTGGCCCCAAAGGCAAACGCATCTTTCATTTGCAGGCCGGGGCACAGGATCGGCTGATTTCGTTCCTCATCGAAAAAGAACAGGCCTGGGCCCTCAGCGATGCCATCCGCGAATTTCTGGATGACCTGGATGAGCGCGACAGCCGCGCCACCACCGTCGAAATGGCGGCCATGGATATGGATCTGCGCGAACCGATCCAGCCGCTGTTTCGCGTGTCGCAGATGGGCCTGGCCTACGATGAGAGCGACGATAAAATCATCCTCATCGCCCAGGAGGCGGTCATCACCGCCGGCGAGGGCGAGGAGGAGGAACCGCAGGAAGAACCGGGCGTGGTACGCATGTGGTGCAGCCGCCGGCAGATGCGGGCCCTCAGCCTGCACGCGCTGGATATGGTGGAGCAGGGGCGGCCCAGCCCCAAACAGAACGGCCGCATTACCTATTACTGGACGTAACACCTTCATCCGACCACAGAGATACGGGCAGCGCTTATGAAGCCGAAACCTGCCATCCGTACCGCCCGCCAGCTCGAAAACCCCATCTGCCTGCCCTACGACACCGTGACAGCCGCCCTGCGCCAGGGGACGATTGACACCGAACACGGGCTGATGCGCTTCGGGTCGAACTATACCTTTCTCGTGTCGGTGCAGCATGAGGACGTGGAACTGCTGGCCATCTACAAGCCGCGCATCGGCGAGCGCCCGCTGTGGGACTTCCCGGATGGCACGCTGTGCCAGCGCGAAGCGGCGGCCTGGGCCCTGGCGGATGCCCTGGGCTGGTGGCTGGTGCCGCCCACGGTGCTGCGCGAAGGCACCCGCGGCGAAGGCTCGCTCCAGGCGTTCATTGACCATGACCCGCAGCGCCATTACTTCAACTTTGAGGACAAACACGAGCCGCAGTTGCATTATCTGGTGGTCTTCGATGCCATCACCAACAATGCTGATCGTAAAGGCGGCCACTGTTTGCTGGATGCCGACGATCACATCTGGGGCATTGACCACGGGCTGACGTTCAACACGGCCCACAAGCTGCGTACCGTCATCTGGGATTACGCCGGCGAGCCGCTGCCAGCAGACATCGTGGCCGACCTGGAAGGGCTGTGCGGCCAGCTTGACGAGAGCCAGTCCCCGGCTTACCGGGCGCTGCACCCGCTGCTCAGCCGCAACGAAATTCGTGCCACGCAAACGCGCGTCAAACGCCTGTTGCAGGCCAAAACATACCCCATGCCGGGGCCCGGGCCCAATCGACCGTGGCCGGCGCTGTAGGGCCGGCCGCGGGGGCCTTACGCCGCCACGAAGGCGCGTAACTGCGGCACGTGCAGGTCATCCACATGCTCGATGGCGATGAACAGAAATTCCGCCAGCGTGGCCGTCTCGAACACCTCATGCGTGATGCTGTGGCTGAGGTCGGCCGTGTGCAGGCGGTGCAGCAGCGCCCGCACGCCGGCGATGGCCGCCAGCAGCGCTTCTTCAAAGACCGGCAGCGGCGCATTGTCCCATTCCGGCAGCCAGTACACCTCATCCACCACCAGCGGCAGCACCTGCGCCCCCGCCCGATAATACCCGGCCTGTAACGGCAGCCGGTGCAGCGCCCCGATGACGTGCGCCAGCACCTGGCGCGGTGTCCATTCGCCGGGGGGCGGGGCGGTCTCCAGGTCCAGCCGCGCCAGAATGTC